>CAZAHX010000289.1:0-2927 GCA_964485005.1 uncultured Acidimicrobiaceae bacterium
ATCCGGGGCCCGGTCATCCTCAACTCGGCGTCCGACGAGTTCGAGTTGATCACCTTCCTGCCCACCTCGATCGAGGGTCTCGAAGCGCCCATCGAGATCGGCGAGGAGGTCGAGTTCACCGTCATCGGCGATCTCACCATCAAGGGAGTCACCAACGAGACCAGCTTCGCGGTGACGGCCACCCTGGTCGACGAGGACACCATCGAGGGAGTTGCGGAGACGGTCGTGGAGCGGTCGGACTTCGAGATCGGCATCCCCAATGTCCCGGGGGTGGCCAATGTCTCCGAAGAGGTCACCCTGGTCCTCGTGTTCGTCGCAAGAGCCGAATAGTGGTCCGCCGCCGCCCGTATCATCGGCGGCAATGGCAGACAGAGGGGACATCGACCGGGTCAGAGAGGCCACCGACATCGTGGAGCTGGTCGGCGAGGTGACCCAGGTCAAGAAGTCGGGCCGGTCCTACATGGCGGTGTGCCCTTTCCACCAGGAGAAGACGGCCTCGATGTCAGTGGACCGGGCCCAAGGCCTCTATCACTGTTTCGGGTGCGGCGAGGGCGGGGACGTCTTCAATTTCATCCAGCAGACCCAGGGAGTGGGGTTCGGCGATGCCCTGGAGATCCTGGCGGCGAAGGCAGGGGTCACCCTGGTGCGCGACCCGGCCGAGACCGAGAAGCGGGGCCGTCGCTCAGCGGCGGTCGAGGCGCTGCGTCGGGCCGTCGAGGTGTATCACCAGCGGCTGCGCAAGGAGAGCGAGGCCGGGCCGGCCCGCGCCTATCTGCGGGCACGGGGTTACAACGCCGATCTCATCTCCGAGTGGAGGATCGGCTTCGCCGGGCTGGACTGGGACACCTTGACCAGGGCATTGAAAGCCGGTGGCGTCCCCGACAAGGCCATGATCGACGCCGGACTGTCGCGACAGGGCCGTCACGGTCTTCACGACGTCTTTCGGGGCCGGCTCATGTTCCCCATCCATGATCTGAGAGGCGATCCGGTCGGCTTCGGAGGCCGTCGACTCGACGAGATCTCCCGTGATCAGACCAACAACCCCGATGCCAAGTACGTCAACTCGGCCGACTCGTTGGTCTATCACAAGGCCGGCGTGCTCTTTGGCCTCGACCGTGCGCGCAAGGCCATTGGCTCGGAGGACCAGGCAGTGGTGGTCGAGGGCTACACGGACGTCATCGCCATGCACCAGGCCGGGATCGAGACCGCCGTCGCCACCTGTGGCACCGCCCTCGGCGACGGCCACTTCGACTTGCTGCGGCGTTTCACCGACAAGGTGGTCCTCGCCTTCGACTCTGACGAGGCGGGGGAGCGGGCGGCCCTGCGGGGGGACGAGCTGGAGTCGCCGTTCCGACTGGATCTCGATCTGAGGGTGGCGACCATGCCCGACGGACTCGATCCCGCCGACCTCGTCCAGGCGGAGAGGGGGGATGAATTGCGCGAGGCGGTCGAGGCGGCTCGGCCCTTGCTCGAGCATCGCATCCAGCACGAGGTGGCCAGACACGACCTCTCCGGCCCCGAAGGACGGGCTCGGGCCCTTCACGCCGCTGCGGCACAAGTGCGCCGGATCGGCGACGAGATCGCTCGCGGCGAGTACGCCAGATTCGTGGCCCGGGTGGTCGGTGTCGATCTGGCGACGGCGGAGCGGGCGATCCGGGGCGGAACCGCCCGGTCGGGGAGAGGTGACGGCGATGCGACCCGCCCGGTGGACCGGGCTCAAGCCGAGCTCCTCCGGGTGGCGCTGACCAACCCGCCCGGTCTCGAGGTGTCGCTCTCCGACTTCACCGACCCCCGGCTACGCCAGGCGTATCAGGCGGTGAGCGCAGAGCTGGCCGGCCGGCCGCCGGGCACCCCGGTCGACATCGGGAGGGTCGCCGCCGAGCCGGGGGTGCTGGAGCTGGTGCGCTCCCTCGCCATGGACACCCGCCCCCTACCCGATTGGGCCGACATCAAGCGTCGGGTCGCCGCCCGTCGCATCGAGGCCGAGATAGACGAGCTGGAGCGCCAGCTCGAGGAGTTGGAGCCGGGAGCACAAGCCCATTCAGAAGTGCTTCGCCGCCTGATAGCTTTACAACAGCGGAAAAGAGCCTCGGGGGATCGATGACGCCGGACGAGCTGCTCAAGCTGACCAGCGCCCTCATCAAGAGGGGAAACCATCGCGGGTTTCTCACCATGGCCGAGGTCCAGCAGGAGCTGGAGGACATCGAGGCCACCGGGGAGGCGTTCGAGAAGGTCGCCGACGAGCTTCGTCACAAGGGGATCAAGCTGGTCGAGGAGGGGCCGGGGGTCATCGAGGAGACCATCAACGTCTCCGCCGGCTCGGTGTCCGACCCGGTGCGGCTCTACCTCAACGAGATCGGCCGGTACCCGCTGCTCACCGCACAGCAGGAGGTCGAGCTGGCGATGCAGATGGAAGGCGGCCGGAGGGCGGAGGACCGACTCGATGCTGAGCACGACCTCAGCGAGGAGGACATGGCCTTCCTCGCCCACGAGGTGGCCATCGGGGCCGGGGCGCATCAGAAATTGGTCCAGTCCAATCTCCGGCTCGTGGTGGCCCTCGCCCGCAGGTACGTGGGGCGGGGGATGGCACTACTGGACCTGATCCAGGAGGGAAATGTCGGGCTGATGCGGGCCGTCGACCGTTTCGACTACCGCCGCGGCTTCAAGTTCTCCACCTATGCCACTTGGTGGATCCGCCAGGCGATCTCACGGGCGATCGCCGACCAGGGCAGGACCATCCGGATGCCGGTCCATGTCCTCGACTCGGTCAACAAGCTGACCCGGGCCCGTCGGGAGATGGCCCAGGTCATGGGGAGGGCGCCCACCCTGGACGAGCTGGCGAAAGAACTCGACCTGGAGCCGGAACGGGTCGCCGAGCTGAGCCGGATCGCCCAGGACACGGTCTCGTTGGAGACCCCGGTCGGGGA
>CAZAHX010000290.1:0-2886 GCA_964485005.1 uncultured Acidimicrobiaceae bacterium
CCACTGGAGTGCTTGACCGTCGACCAGGTCAGCCAGATCTGGGACGAAGGATCCACGGTGGAGACCTGGGGCGATATCGACGGGCTCGACATGCCCGATGACGTGGCCGCCGAGGCGATCACCGTCTATGGGCCAGGGTCGGACTCGGGGACGTTCGACTACTTCACCGAGGAGATCAACGGTGACACCGGGCGGATCCGCACCGACTACATCGACATCGGCGAGGACGACAACGCCGCCGTGACCGCCGTGTCCGGCGACACCTACGCCATGGGCTACATCCCCTTCTCCTATTACCAGGAGTCGATCGACCTCGTGAAGGCGCTCGACATCGACGACGGCAACGGATGCGTGGAGGCGACGCCGGAGAACGTCCAGGATGGTTCCTACACCCCTCTGGGCCGGGGACTCTACGTCTACTTCAGTGACGTCGCCCTGGACCGGCCCGAGGTTCTGGACTTCGCCGAGTTCTACGTTGGCAACGCGGTGGAGATCGCGGAGCTGGCCGAGTTCGTGCCGATGACCGACGAGCAGATCGAAGAGCAGCGGGCCAAGGTCGCCACCCTGGCGGGCGGCTGAGTCATGACCCCGACTGACATCGGGGGCTCCAGCCCCGGCGCGGAGGTGCGCCGGTCGCTGGAGCCCTCCCGGCCCCGGTACGGCGAGAAGGCCATCAAGGCCTCTCTCGCCTTCTGTGGTGTCGTGTCGGTGCTGGTCACCACTGCCATCGTCATCTCCCTGCTGGTGCCCACGATCGGCTTCTTCGAGGAGGTGTCGATCGTCGAGTTCCTCACCGGGACGCTGTGGGCGCCTGCTTTCGCCACCCCCAGCTTCGGGGTGCTGCCGATCGTGGTGGGGACGGCCATGGTCTTGGTCATCTCGCTGCTGGTGGCGGTCCCGGTCGGTCTGGCCTCGGCCGTCTACCTCTCCGAATACGCCCGCCCGGGTGTGCGACGGGCGGTCAAGCCCACCCTCGAGGTGCTGGCCGGGATACCGACGGTGGCCATAGGCCTGTTCGCCTTTTGGTTCCTGCGGCCCCTCGCCGCGTCCCTGCTGCCGTTCCTGCCCTGGCAGGGGCCTTTCTCGGTGGGCGTGGCCGCGGTGGCGGTGGGCCTGCTGATCGTGCCGTTGATCACCTCGGTGGCCGACGACGCCATGCGGGCGGTGCCGAGGTCACTGCGGGAAGGCGCCTACGCACTGGGGGCGAACAAGCGCAAGGTGTCGCTGCGGGTGGTGTTTCCCGCTGCTATCTCCGGGATCGTGGCGGCCATCGTGTTGGCCGGCTCCCGGGCGGTGGGCGAGACGATGGTGGTGCTGATCGCGGCCGGGGCCGGCAACCCCAACCTCAGCTTCGACCCGACCAAGGGAGTCCAGACCATGACCGCCTTCATAGCCGGGAAGGCGACCGGCGACATCCCCACCGGCACCATCGTCTACGACACGATCTTCGCGGTCGGGACGCTGCTGTTCGTGGCGACGCTGCTGCTCAACATGATCGCCATCCGGTTCGTCCGTCGCTACCGGGAGGTATACGAATGAGCCTCTTCACCACTCGCCGGGCCGAGCTGGCCACCTCCGGTGCGCGAGCGGCCACACTCGACACCCTTTCCAGTACCGCCTCCCGGAGCAGTCGGCTGGTCGACATCCTGTTCCGGTCGGCACTCGTGCTGGGGCTGGGGTTCGCTCTCGCCAGCCTGTCCGCCCTGATCCTGTACATGCTGATCGAGGGGGCGCCCCGGCTCAACATGGACCTGCTGACCGGGGTGCCGTCCACCATCAGTCCCGGTGAGGCGGGCTACCGGACCGCCATCCTGGGGACCCTGTACGTGGTGGGCGGCGTGGTCCTGTTGATCGTCCCTCTCGGGGTGGGGGCTGCCCTCTACCTGGAGGAATATGCCGACAACACACTCTGGTGGAACCGGGTCATCGAGCTCAACATCCAGAACCTGGCCGGGGTCCCCTCCATCGTGTTCGGCATACTCGGCCTGGCTTTCATCGTCCGGGGGCCTCTCAGTCTCGGGTTCGTGGCGGCGGCCGGGGCGCTCACCCTCGCCCTCCTCGTGCTACCCACGGTGATCATCGCCTCACGGGAGGCCATCCGGGCGGTTCCCTCTTCCATCGCTCATGGGTCCCTGGCCCTGGGAGCCACGCAGTGGCAGACCATCCGCCGCCTTATTCTCCCCTCCGCCCTCCCGGGGATACTGACGGGGGTGATCCTGGCGGTCGCCCGGGCGATAGGCGAGGCGGCGCCTCTTCTCCTGGTTGGAGCGGTGACGTTCGTCACGTTCAACCCCAAGGTATTCGAGGGGGGCTATTCGACCCTGCCGGTGATGATCTACAACTACTCCCAGCGACCCCAAGAGGAGTTCCGGATCTTGGCGGCGGCCGGGGTGATAGTGATGCTGGCGCTCGTGCTGGCCCTGAACGCCTTCGCCGTGTGGTTGCGGGACCGTCATGAGCAGCGTTGGTGATAGGTCCGGGTCGATGGATACGGAAACTAACGACATGAACCCCACGGAGAGCAACATGGAAACGACGATCCTCCCGACCAGGGACCTGCGCACCGAGCGCGTCCCGGCCACAATGACGGACGAAATGACAGCCCACGACGTGATCTTCGATGTGGACGGGGTGTCCGCCTATTACGGCGACTTCCTGGCCCTCGACAAAGTGACGATGGAGATACGGGAGAAGGAGATCACGGCCCTGATCGGGCCGTCCGGTTGCGGCAAGTCGACCTTCCTGCGCTGCTTCAACCGGATGAACGACCTCATCCCCAACGCCCGGGTCGACGGCCGCCTTACCTACCACGACATCGACCTGTACGGGCATGCGGTCGACCCCGTCGAGGTCCGGCGTCGCATCGGCATGGTGTTCCAGAAGCCC
>CAZAHX010000291.1:0-2867 GCA_964485005.1 uncultured Acidimicrobiaceae bacterium
AAGGTTGGGGGTTCAAGTCCTCCCGAGCGCGCTACAACTCTTCGAATAGCGCATCTCGGTTGGAGTCCGTCCGACCGTGCACGACCTCAGCCGGGCGGAATTTCCTGCGAATGATGAGAGCCAAGTTGGGAGCCATCCTCTGTGGATCCGTGGGGACGGCCGCTGGCGCTTGTGGAATCGAGTTCCCCCTACCGAGGTCCGACGCACCCCCAGGACATACATGGACATCGCTTGGCGATCAACGATCAGAAGGGTGGGGGTCCGAGTCCTCCCGAGCGTGCCCGAGAAATCTCTAGTCTCGGTGAGGTTGGGAGAGGAGAACCGCCAGGATCTCCTCCCGGTCGAGTTCCACCGCCCACTCGACTGCGGTGAGTCCCTGTGGTCCTGAGACGGCTTTCGAGCATCCGGAATCGCACCGACCCCGCGCCTCCATGTCGGCACCTGCCTTGAGCAAAAGGCTCACGATCTCGGCCGGGGCGTTGTGATACACGGCCTCGAGGAGGGGGGTGCTCCCCGACGATGACAGGCCGTTGGGGTCGGCACCTCTCTGGAGAAGGCGTGCCACGGAATCCGCTTGACCCGCCCTCACGGCCACTCCGAGAGGAGTCGAACCGCGATCCCGCGGGACGCCATGTCGCCGGAACGAGACTCCGGACGGTGCGTCGAGGTCGAGGCCCCGGTCGGCGAGCGCATCGATGATCTTGACAGCGCCGCCAGAGGCGGCGTAGGCGAGTGCATCCATGCCATTGGCGGATCGCTCTCCGGGATCTGCACCCGTTTCGAGGAGCACCACGAACGCATCGATGGCATCGGCCTGAGCGGCGATGTGGAGGGCGGTCATCCCAGTGACATCGGTCATAGTCGGTTCGGCCCCGGCGTCTAACAGCACCTTGACCATGGGTGCGTCGTTGCGGTTGACCGCCCGCATGAGCGGTGTCAGACCCAACACTCGTGGAGCGTTGGGGTCGGCGCCGTCCTCGAGAAGGGCCATGGCGCGCACGACATCTCCGGAGGCGACTGCCTCGGCGAGCGTTTCTGGCTCACTCGCGTTCTGGCTTCGACAGGCGACGGCTGCAAGGGTCAGCATTGCTATCACCATCATCAGGCTGGTCCACCGACCGAACGGGGACGAGTCTGTGGTACCGATGTCCGCCCTGAAGGGGCCCATGCGTCCCACAGAATATTTGGTTGACCTCGCTCGAGACGCGCTGGCGTACTGGCGCGGCTGTGATCCCAGTTTCATTTCCGCATGGCCCCAAAACGAAATGGGGGTTCAACGGCGTCGGCAGCTGCTTCGATCTGGCCAGGCATCTGGTTGACCGAATCGCTGGTGTGATCGCCGCGATCGGATTGACCTTGCACCACGCTTCTCGACTGAGGCGGTCGATCCGGGTCCTCCGTACTTACCATCCCGTAGTCGATGGAGTCGATCTGTGTCTGAACACGGCGATGAGAGAGCCGACCTACCGACGATCAGTCGGACGTCCCTTCGTTGCGATCGGAGCAGACCGAGAGTTGGACCAAGCTGCTCCTGGTGGCGCCGCTCGCGCTGCTGATCGGCTTCGCCGTCGCGATCGTCGCTCCGGGCGACTGGGCGGAAGGGGAGGGCACCACGACCATCCGGTACCAAGGCGTCGACATCACCGAGCCGGTGTTCATAGGGGACGACGAACCGATCGCATTGGCAACGTCGAACGGCGAGGTTGAGTTGGGCCTCGCCTATCCGGGTGGGATCCCTCTTGACGCGCCGGTCGAGGCGGCGATAACGATCCGGGACCAGGGGGTTCCGGTCGAGCCCGAGCTCGACGAGGTCAGTCTGACTGTGACCTTGCCTGATGGGCGGGTGGAGCCGATACCAGTTTCCGCCTGGGACGCCGACTCCGGGTCGCTGACCGCGGTTCGCCGGCCCGCCAACTCGGCGAAGCTGGTTTTCGGGCTCCTCGCCTTCGTGGTGGTGATGTGGGTGACCGAAGCTATCCCACTGTTTGTGACCTCGCTCCTAATCCGGTGGCGCTGGTCGTCGGCGGGGTCGCCTCGCCTGCTGACGCCACGGCCCCCTTTGCCAACCCGATCATCGTCCTGTTCTTCGCCGGCTTCTTGATGGCTGAGGCGATGAAGCGCAGCGGTTTGGATCGGTGGGTATCGGTGAATATCACGGCCCGTGTCGGGCGGAGCGCCAAGTTCCTGTTCGGGGGCATGCTCGCCCTGGCGGCGTTCATGTCCATGTGGATGTCGAACACCGCCGCCGCGGTGCTCATCCCGATCGCAATGGCAGTAACCGAACCCTTACGCCACCAGGGCTTCCGTAGAGCCCTGGTGCTGGGCATCGCCTATGCGTCGACCATCGGCGGCGTGGGCAGCGCCATCGGCACCCCAGCCAACCAGCTCGCCATCGAATTCCTCGGCGAGTTCGGTGGGAGGAGGATCTCCTTTGTCGAGTGGTTCGGATTCGGTCTGCCCATGGTCGCCCTGTTCCTTCCGGTGATGGGCGTCTATCTCTGGTGGCGCGGCGATGTCCGCCTCGATGAAGCGCACCTCGAGGAGACCCGACGTCTGGCTATGGCCGAGCGACTGGAACTGGGGAGACCGTCCCGCCAACAAATGGTCGTCCTCGCTGTCTTCGCTCTGGTGGCCGTCGGCTGGCTGACCGAAACCTGGCATGGTGTCCATCCCGGGCTGGTCGCACTTGCCGGCGCCGTCGCTCTGTTCATAGTGCGCCGTCTCGAGCCCGAGGATCTGGGAAGGATCTCCTGGCCGGCGCTGCTGACCTTCGGCGGGGGGCTCACCCTGGGTTTGGCCTTAGTCGATTCGGGGCGCCTCCGACTTCGTGGCGACGCGGCTCTCCGGCCTGGCCGGACTCCCTCAGC
>CAZAHX010000292.1:0-2852 GCA_964485005.1 uncultured Acidimicrobiaceae bacterium
CATGAGCGGGATCATGCCAGATCGTCGAGTACCGGGATGGTCTCCACCTTCTTCACCCGGTCGGCCGGCAGGTCCATGCGCCTCACCGCGAGAACGAAGGGAAGACGAATCGCATAGAGGGCACCGGCCACGATGTAGCCGATCCCGAGAGACCAGACATCGGCCACTCGGCCCAAGGCGGGCTGGGAGACCACGCCCCCGGCGCTGCCCATCAACGACGAGAAGGAGAGGATGGTGGCCCGCTGACCCGAGGGGATGACCTCGTTGATGAACGCCTGTTGCAGCGGACTCGACATCGCCGACAGCATGGACACGACGGTGAGGAGGAAGATGGCGACCCAGAAGCCGGCCGGGATGGAGAGCTGCTCGGCGAGACCCACCCCGACCAGGGCGATGGCGCCGATCCCGACTTCCATTCCGATCGCCCCCGTCCGGAGTGCCACGAGACGACGAACCAGGTTCACCGAGGCCCCGCCTGCCATCTGGGCCACGGCGAAGATGGCGGCGGCGATTCCCGACAGATATATCGCGTTCTCGTCGCCGAACAACTGCAGTAGATAGGGCTGGAAGGCGTAGAAGACCCAGATCATGATCCCCATGGCGAAGGGTGCTCCGAGAAGGAACATTCGCACCGGAGGGTTGCCGAAGCCGTGCTTGATCGAGCTCGCCAGGATGGCCTTGACCTCGGCGGTGATGTTCTCCCCGCGTTCGGGGGTGTACCCGATGTCGCGCATCCAGAGGGCGGCCGCCACGATCACTGCCAGCAGGAGCAGCGACCTGGCGGCATAGGGGAAGGCAAAGCTGAGCTGGGCGAGGAACCCGCCACCGATGGTGCCCGCCAGGGTGGCGGCCCCGGCAGCGACCTGTCCCTTGCCGAAGACCGAGTCGATGGTGCCCTCATAGCCGGTGGCATCGAGGGCGTCCACCAGCCACGCCTCCGTGGCGCCGGAGAAGAAGGTGAAGCCCAACCCGATGAGGGCTGACACCACCACCCACCAGATCAGAGGGGCTTCGACCCACCACAGCCCCAGATAGGCCAGGGTGGTGACCAAGAGGGTGGCGGCACCGAGGATGAACGAGATCCGGCGGCCGGCGGCGTCGGCGACGACCCCGGTGGGCACCTCGAAGAGCACCATCCCGGCGGTGAAGGCGCCGTTGGCCACGAATGCGCCGGTGAGGCTGAGCCCGGCGTCGAGGAGGAAAAGGGTGTTGATCCCCCAGATCAGAGAGGCCGCCAGGGTCTGCAACAGCAGGAGCGTTATGTAGATGCGTTGGATACGCTCGGGAGTCATGGTGCTCCGACGACGGGAAGGGCCGTTAGCGTAACGGCGCCGATGTACATCCCCTACGAGAAGCGTCGCAACGAGATCCCATTCGCCTCGGCCGAATACATCTCCTTCGCTTCCCGAAACTCCTTCCTCGGTGTCCCCGCAGTGACCATCGAGGGGATCGGGGATGCCGATGTGGTGGTGCTGGGGGCGCCCTTCGACCAGGGGACCAGCTATCGCCCCGGAGCCCGCTTTGGCCCCGCCGCCATTCGCAACGCCGACTACGGGGCAATGGACGGCTACCGGCCCCACCTGACCACCGGGATCGACCCCTTGCAGACCCTGGGAGTGGTCGACATCGGCGACGTCTACGTCATGCCCAGCGATCCCGAGACCTCGATCAAGCGGATCTCGGAGGTGGTGAGCTCGGTGGCCGCTTTGGGGAAGGTCCCCTTCATCCTGGGAGGCGATCACACCATCACCTGGCCCGACGCAATGGGGGTGGCCCGGGTGCACGGGTTCGGTGAGGTGGCGTTGATCCATTTCGACGCCCACGCCGACACCGGGTTCACCCAGAACGGTTCATTGATCGGGCACGGCACGCCGATGCGGCGGCTCATCGAATCCGGCGCGGTGCCCGGTCACCGCTTCGTCCAGATCGGGTTGCGGGGGTACTGGCCCGAGCCCGAGGTGACCAGCTGGATGCGGCTGCAACGTATGCGCACCTTTTTCATGGCCGAGATCATGAGCCGGGGCCTCGACGAGGTGGTCGACGAAGCGGTCTCCTACAGCCTCGACGGCGGGGCCAAGGGCGTTTTCATATCGGTAGACATCGACGTGGTCGATCCCGGTCTTGCCCCGGGCACCGGCACCCCCGAACCGGGTGGCCTCACCTCCCGGGAGCTGCTGGCGACGGTGCGCCGGATGGGGCGCGAGCTCAACGTGTTGGGAGTCGACATCGTCGAGGTTTCACCTCCCTACGACGGGCCCGGCGAGCAGACCGCCTATCTCGCCAACCGGGTGGTCCTGGAGATCATGAGCGGCATGGCGGAACGCAAGGTGGGCTACGACGGGGACGACAAGGGCTAGGACGACCCGAGGGCGAGGATGTTCCCCTCCGAGTCCTTGAACCAGGCAGTGTTCTGCCCGGGGCGGGATGTAAGGGTTGCCTTCAGGACTCAGGTCGGATTTCACGCTTGTCAGTCGTACGGAAGATCGTCGGGATGACAGTTGCGGTAATCGGGTGCGGGATGGTCTTCGAACTGAACCGCCTTGATGGTGGTGCGGCCCTCCAAGAGGGCGCGGGCGACGCGATGCATGCCATCCATCACCCGGCCGTCGAACCCGAGGATGATGGGGTGGGCCAGGTCGACTTCTTCTATCAGACGGGCGTGATCCACGACACGTCGCACGGTGGGAGGGTCGGTCTCCTCGTCAAACCAGTAAACGGTGTCGACTTCCCAAATGGAGGACGCCTCCACATCCTGAACCGGAAGACCTCGGCTCAGCTCGATGAGCCGATCGACATCCCAGGCGTCGAACCCTTCATCGCCAGGCCAGAAGTGATACTGCTTTCTCATCGGT
>CAZAHX010000293.1:0-2828 GCA_964485005.1 uncultured Acidimicrobiaceae bacterium
TCGTCTGGCTGGTCCTCACCACTGTGGTCTTCGGTTTCCGCCAATTCGGAGCACCATGGGTGTGATCGCCGAGTTCTTCAGAGGCCTCAAGGTGACCGGCAAGACGATGCTGGGCACGATCACCGGCTCCGAGCTGGTGACCACCCGGTACCCGGAGGAGAAGAGGGCGAAGCCGCAGCGGTTCCACGGCCGCCACGTCCTCAATCGCTATCCCGACGGCATGGAGAAGTGCATCGGGTGTGAGCTGTGCGCCGGGGTGTGCCCCGCCGATTGCATCTACGTGCGGGGGAAGGACAACGATCCCGACTCGCCCGTCTCACCGGGAGAGCGCTTCGGGTTCGTCTACGAGATCAACATGTTGCGCTGCATCTTCTGCGGTCTCTGCGTCGAGGCCTGCCCCACCGAGGCCATCACCATGACCCACCTCTTCGAGTTCTCCACGACCAACCGGGCCGACGCCATCTACACCAGGGATGAGCTGCTCATGGACCGCGACGGGCGGGTGCCGCACATGTTCCCCGAGGACCCGCTGGTCGACCTCGACGAGCTCGACGCCGCCGATGGCTGGGTCCGGGCCACCGCCCCTTCGGGGAAGACCACCTATCAGGGGGTGCCGATGTGGCAGGGGACCCCGGGGCCGGGGGACTGGTCGCCGGAACCTCCTCAGGACCAGGTCGACTCCGGTGGCCGCGATGGTTGAGCTGGCCCTGTTCGCCCTCATGGCAGTGGCCGCCCTGGTGGGGGCGGTGGCCGTGGTCGTGGCGCGCAATCCCGTGTATTCCGCCATGGGATTGTTGGCCACCCTGCTCGCGGTGGCGGTGCTCTACGTGGTGCAATTGGCCCATCTGGTGGCGGCGGTCCAGATCATCGTGTACGCCGGGGCGGTCCTCACCCTGTTCCTCTTCGTGATCATGATGATCGGGGTCGACCAGGCGGTGGACGGAGACGACGGAATCCCCTACCAGCGGCCCCTGGTCGGCCTGGTGGCCGCAGTCATCGTCCTCTTCGCCGCCGCTCTCACCTTCGCCGGCGACTTCGACTGGGTGCCCACCTCCCCGGGAGTGCTCCCCGAGGCGACCAGCGGGCGGGTCGAGGTAGTGGCCCGGCCCCTGTTCACCGACTGGGTGCTCGCCTTCGAGGCCACCGCCTTGCTCCTCACCATCGCAGCCGCCGGTGCCATCGCCCTGGCCCACTATCGGCGGAGGCCGAGGTGATCGTCGAGCCCGGCTGGTACATGGCACTCGCTGCCGCGCTGTTCCTCATCGGGTCCCTGGGGATGCTGCTACGCCGCAACGCCCTGGTGATGTTCATGTGCATCGAGCTGATGCTCAACGCGGTCAACCTGACGCTGATCGCGGCGGGGAGGGCTCTCAATGACCTCAACGGCCAGGTGGCGGTGTTCTTCATACTGGTGGTGGCGGCGGCCGAGGTCGTGGTGGGCCTGGCCATCATCGTGTCCATCTTCCGCCTCCGCGCTTCCGACTCGGTAGACGACCTCTCGGAGCTCAAGGGATGAACGCGTTCCTAATGCTCTCAGCCTCATGTGTGTCGCTAGCAGCGTCCAGAAAGCTGGGATGCCAATGATTTGGCTGATCATCGCCCTCCCTCTCGCCGGCGCGGTGCTGCTCCACTTCGCAGGCCGGCGTCTCGGCGAGCCGCTCGCGGGGTGGCTCGCCACCGCGGCGATCTCGGGCTCGTTCCTAATCGCATTGGTGGCGGCCCTTCCCTTCATCGCCGGTGGCGAGCAAGGGACCACGGTGCTGCTCTGGGAGTGGATGCCTGCCGTGGGCGCGGCCATGGAGATCCTCTGGGACCCGCTCGCGGCACTGATGACCCTGGTGGTCACGGGGGTGGGCGCCCTCATCCACCTCTTCGCCATCGGTTACATGCATGAAGACGACCGGTTCGGCCGGTTCTTCACCTATCTCAACCTCTTTGCGGCTTCGATGCTCACCCTGGTCTTGGCAGGCAACTACGCCATGCTCTTCCTCGGCTGGGAGCTGGTCGGCCTCTGCTCCTACCTGCTCATCGGGTTCTGGTTCACCCGCCCGTCCGCAGCGGCCGCGGCGAAGAAGGCGTTCGTGGTCAACCGGATCGGGGATCTGGGGCTGATGGTGGCCGTCATGATGATCTTCGCCAGCTTCGGGACTCTGTCCTATTCGGGGATATTCGAGCGGGCCGGCTCGGAGTTGACCTCCGGTGCCGCCACCGCGGTGGGCCTCCTCCTCTTGTTGGGGGCGGCGGGGAAGTCGGCCCAGGTGCCTCTCTACGTGTGGCTCCCCGACGCCATGGAAGGACCGACCCCGGTGTCTGCCCTGATCCACGCCGCCACCATGGTCACCGCCGGCGTCTACCTGGTGGCCCGCTCCGCGGCCATATTCGAGCTGAGCGAGGTCGCCCAGATAGTGGTGGCGACCATCGGGGCGATCACCGCCCTCTGGGCGGCGTCGATCGCCCTGGCCCAGCGTGACATCAAGCGGGTGCTCGCCTATTCCACGATCTCCCAGCTCGGATATATGTTCCTGGCCGTTGGCGCCACCGCCTACGTCGCCGGGATCTTCCACCTGATGACGCATGCCTTCTTCAAGGCGCTGCTCTTCCTCGGCGCCGGGTCGGTGATCCACGCCATGGCCGACCGACAGGACATGCACGAGATGGGCGGGTTGTGGAAGAGGATGCCCATCACCGCGGGCACCATGGGGCTCGCCACGCTGGCGATTGCCGGAATCCCCCCGCTCGCCGGGTTCTGGTCCAAGGACGAGATCCTGGCCTCGGTCTTCGCTCGGGGCGGTTGGTTCAGCTTGCTCTGGGTGCTCGGGCTCGTCACG
>CAZAHX010000294.1:0-2825 GCA_964485005.1 uncultured Acidimicrobiaceae bacterium
CAGCACCTTGACCGGGTTGAGGTCCATCTCCATCAGCTCCGGGACCACCCCGATCAGGGCCGAGACCTGCTGCAACGCCCGCTCCACGGCTTCGACGTCCCCTCTCGGCTGGTCGCGATAGCCGAGTAAGAGCCGGAATCCCTTGGTCTCGGTGAGCATCTCGACCGCATCGGTGTCGGTGATGGGATGGATGCGGAAGGACACGTCGCCCAACAGCTCGACGTAGACGCCTCCCATCCCGAAGGCGACCAGCGGCCCGAACATCGGGTCGAGGGTCATTCCGATGAGGACCTCATGACCGCCTGGGATGAATTCCTGGATGAACACGCCTTCTGGATCGTCGACCGCGGCGGTCACCGATGCGAACGCCTCCTCGACCTGAGCGTCACCCTCCACTGCCAACACGACGCCGCCGACATCCGACTTGTGAAGCGCCGACTCCGCGATCACCTTCACCGCCACCGGGCCATCGATCCGGGCTGCGATCTCCTTCGCCTCGGCGGCGCTCTCGGCCACTCCAAACCGGGGCGTCCTCAATCCGGCAGCGGTCAGACATGCGTCCACCTCGTCGGACTCGAGCCATCCTCCGTCTTCGCCGAGACGATGGAGGGCTCGATCCACGACATCCCTGATCGCATTCGCCGGCTCGTCGTCGAGGGTGATCTCGGTGCCCGGATCCCGTCTCCGCCAATCGCCGTGGGCGACCGCCCGGGAAAGTGCCAGCGCCGCTGCCTCCGGGAAGCCGAAGGTCGGAATCGACCTCTCCCCCTCGGACCCGGCGAGGGCCTGGCCCGCCCCCTCCTGCATGAACACCGATAGGAGGGGAACCGGGCCGTCATACGCTCTCTGACAGCCCTTCAAGGCGTCGGCGACCTCACCAGCTCCCTCGGGGGAGGTGGGGACGTAAATGGCCATCACCGCGTCGACTTCATCCGACTCGAGTAGCAGCGAGGTGGCATGGGCGAATTCAGCCGGCCCTCCGGAGGCAATGAGATCGACCGGGTTGCGGGCCGACGCCTCCTCGGGAAGCTTCCTGGCTATCTCCTCCCTCAGCTCGTCGGAGAGCTCGGGCAGACGGAGCCCGTTGGCTTCGAGCGCGTCGGCGGCCATGATCCCCGGCCCCCCGGCGTTGGTGACTATGCCCACCCGGTCCCCGGTGGGCACGGGCTGATTGGCGAGGAGGCTGGCGGCGTCGAAGAGCTCCTCGATGGTGTCGACCCTGATCACCCCGGCCTGGTGGAACAGAGCGCCGACGGCGACATCGGACGAGGCGAGGGCACCCGTGTGCGAAGACGCGGCCCGGCTCCCCGCCGCGGTCCGACCCGACTTGACGGCGATGATCGGCTTGCGGCGGCCTATGCGTCTGGCCAGTCGGGAGAACTTGCGAGGGTTCCCGAACGACTCCAGGTAGAGCGTGATCACATCGGTGGCCGGGTCGTCCTCCCAGGCGAGCAGGAGGTCGTTACCGCTGACGTCGGCCTTGTTGCCCACCGAGATGAACTGGGAGATCCCGATGCTGTGGCGAGTCGCATAGTCGAGGATGGCGATGCCCAGCGCCCCCGATTGACTCGACATCGCCACGTTGCCCGCCGGTGGGTATACAGGCGCGAAGGTCCCGTTGAGACGGACCGACGGAGCGGTGTTCAACAGCCCCATGCAATTGGGGCCGACCAGCCTCATCCCGGAGTCGCGGACCACCTCCATCAGGTCTCTCTCCCGGGCGGCTCCTTCTTCCCCGACTTCGGAGAAGCCGGCTGAGATGACCACGATGCCCCGCACCCCCTTCTCGGCGCATTGACGGGCGACCTCGATCACGAAGCGTCGAGGGACCACGATGAAGGCCAGGTCGACGAGGTCGGGCACCTCGTTGACTGTGGGGTAGGCGCGAACCGACCGGACCACCTTCGAATTCGGGTTGACCGGGTAGATGGGGCCGCTGAACCCCTCGGAGAGAAGGTTGTGGAACAGCCTCCCCCCTATGGAGCCGGGGTCGTTGGATGCCCCGATCACCGCCACCGAGCGGGGGAAGAAGAGGGGGAGGATGGAGGCGGCCACCGCTCGACGCTCCCGCTCGGCGGCGGCTGAGGCCGAGTCCTCACTCTCGGTGACCGGGAAGTCGACCGTGTAAACGCCGTCCTCGATGGTCCGGGAGAGCTCGTAACCGGAGTTGCGGAAGACCCTCATCATCTGGTTGTTCTCGCCGAGCACCAGGGCGCGGAAGCGTTTCACTCCGTGAGTGCGGGCATGATTGGTGAGCAGCTCGAGGAGCTTGGTCCCCAGGCCCCGGCCCTGATACGAGTCGACCACGGCGAATGCCACCTCGGCGTGCTCGTCGTCGGACTCCCGGTCATAGGAGGCGAGAGCCACCATCTCACCCCCGATCTCGGCCACCAGCGCCATCCGGTCCCGGTAGTCGACGTCGGTGAAGTGCTCGAGCTCGGAGTCGGTCAGCGTCTTTTTCACCTTGAAGAAGCGGAAGTAACGGGACTCGGGACCGAGATTCTCGAACATCGCCCTGACCGCGGGAGCGTCGTCTGGCCGGATGGGACGGGCGTGGGCGGTGCCGCCGTCGCGGAGGACGATGTCGAGCTGATATTCGGTGGGATAGCCGGCCATGGGTCGCGAGCCCGAAGCTACCCGGACCGCATCTCCCGGTCGAGACGGCGACGGGAGGGCTATCATCGAGGTGTGGGTGGGTCGAGTCCTCGAGAAGCCAGTTTGGCGGCCAGCAAACCGCCCAGTCGTCGTGGGGCCCGGGCCCGGTTCCTCTCCCCTCCCCCACCCACCCGGTCCGGGTCCCACGACCCTCGATGACAAGACCCGCG
>CAZAHX010000295.1:0-2825 GCA_964485005.1 uncultured Acidimicrobiaceae bacterium
GCCGCTCATCGTCTTCTCATCACCTGAGACAATCCGTGAACCACATCTTCGGGTGAGCCGGAGAGGACCATAGAGCGCACCAGGCGATCGCTTCCTCCATCGGCGAGGTCCTCGCGACTCCAACCCTGCCGTCGCAGGTTGCGGTGGTAGTTGTCTAGGCGCAGGTACCTTCGCACCGTCTCCCGACCCAGCTCGAGGACACCCTCCGGGTCCACGCCGAGGATCACCTTGTGCTCGGGGGCGAGCAAGGGCCCTTCACCCATGACCTCCCTAGCCCTCTCGGTGTGTCTCGGGCTGGTGAGATAGGGATGGGCGCCGGCAGTGCGTTCCGCCGCGACCCGAAGTACCTGGGGACCCAAGGCGGCGAGCACGATGTGATCGGGAGCCACGCCCACCTCCTCGAGATGGTCGAGGTAGTCGTTGATCTTGTTCAAGGGTCGGACGTAATCCGCGGTCGCCTCGGGGTGGCCCACTCCGACGCCGAGGAGGAAGCGGCCCGGGTGCTTGTCGACGACGCGGAGATGTGACTCGCCGACCACGACGGGATCCTCCCGCCACATGTTGACGATCCCGGTCACCACCGGGATCCGCTCGGTGGCGTCGAGGATCCTCTCCACTTCCAGGAGATCGCCCGGAGGGGACCCCCCGATCCAGATGGCGCCATAACCGAGCTCCTCAGCCTGCGCCGCCATCTCGATGGTGATCGCCCCCACCCTGCGCCAGATGCCAAAAGTGCCCAGGTCGATGGCAGTCATGCGACCGATCCTAAGGCCCCGGGCCATGGGGTGATTCCCCTATTACCAAGCGGCGCGCCCGTCCATACCTTGACGTGACGGCCCGCGACGAAGGGATGCCATGATGAGGAGGAGATATCTGCTGGTGTTGGTGATTGTCGTGGCCTGTGGCGGCGCTGAGTTGGCCGAGCCCACATCGACAACCGCTTCGCCGACGACCACCGTCGCCACTACGACCACCACGCTGCCCGATACGACCACCACGCTTGGTCCCGAGCAGGTGCTGGACCAGTTCACCGACAACATCACCAACCCCGACTTCCAGGGGGAGGCCGAGGTGACGATGGAAATCACCCTTGGCGGGTCCACCTTTCAGGCCGCCGGCCGCATGCTCTTCCACGGCGACGACTATCAGAGCAGGATAGACATCGCCGGGATCCAGACGACGGAGACCATCGACGTCAACGGCGTCGAGTACGAGCGCTCAGACGGCGGCCCCTGGGTGAGCGAGGAGCGCGTGACGACTCCTTTCGAAGCTCCCCAGGTGGCCGAGGAAGGCCCACCACTGGACATGATCGCCATGATGAAGACGATTGGAGAACTGGAGCATCAGTCCACGGTGGTAGAGGAGGGCGCCACCGTCCATCGCATTGGATTGCCTCAGGGAGCTTCAGTCGACCCGGTCGCCTTCGGCTACGCCCCCGAATATCCAGCCACTATCGAGGTCGTGTTCTGGGCGAAGGCCGACGGCAATCCCCACCGCTTCGAGTTTCTCATCGAAGACTCCAGCGATCCCGATGCGGTGATCATCACCGACTTCATTCTGACCTTCGTCGAGCCCAAGGGGCCCATCGAGATCAACGCTCCCGAACACTCCTGGCTGACCTACGAGTCCGACGACTTCGAATACACCATCGCTCATCCCCGCGGCTGGGAGGTCGAGGAGTACCGAGACGACGAGTTCGCCGCGGCGGACCTGTTCTTCGGTCTGGGCGGAGAGGAACTGGACGTCTATCGGACCGAGCTGGAGACGGCAGAGCAGATAGCACTCAACAGCATGGTCAACGAGGTCCGGGCCCTCGTGGAGTCGGACGGACTCGAGACAATTGGGACCGAGGAGATGGAGGTTGCCGGATTACCCGGTCGGCTGCTCACCTACGGCGGCGACGATGGGTCGGGAGGCGACATGATGGGCATCTACGTGGTCACCCAGGTCTCCCCGACGGCCATCTTCGAGTTCATCCTCATCACCGACGGCTCCGACTCCGAGGCGACCCGACGGCTCATGCTTGACTTCCTCGCTACGTTTGAGGTCATGGGCTGACCGAGCTGACCCGGATGGTGACCTCGGTACCCTCCCCTGGAGAGCTGGCAATGACCACGCTGCCACCCACGGCCTCGACCCGACCGATCATCGACCGGGCCAGACCGTGGCCCCGCCGCAGCCCCTGCTCGGGATCGAAACCGTCTCCCCGGTCCCTCACCATCACGGTGACCACTCCTTCCGCTGCCTCCGAGTAGACATCGATGGAGTCGGCCCCGGAATGGCGCGCCGCGTTCAACATCGCCTCGCGGGCCGCCTCGATGGCGGATCTCAGGCTCTTGTCGAGCGGAAGGTCGTCCTTGACCAAGGCGTCGATGACCACACCGTGCATGTCCTCGACCTCGTCCCGAGCCTCCAACAGGGCGACTCGGAAGCTCTCACGATGTGAGGAGAGAAACTGCTCGATTGTGCGCCTCAGCTCCCTCTCCTGCTGTCGGGCCAGATACCGCACCTGGTCGGGATCGGTCGCCTCCACCCGGATGGCATGGAGGGTCTGCAGAACCGAGTCGTGAAGACGGTTGGCCAACTCGGCACGCTCCTCGAGCCGCGCCTGCTCAGACAGAGCTTCGGCGAGACGCATCTCGGCCTCCGAGCGGAGCAGGGAGTGCTCCCGGAGCTTGTCGAACCCCCAACCGGCGACCAGGGCGATGAACGGGAACACGATGGCGAATGCGGAGCCGGAGACGCCCCGCCCCATTCCGATTCGAACCAGGAACTGCTCGATCCCCAGACCGATCGCGCCCGGAAGCGACCAGCGCAGCCCCCCC
>CAZAHX010000296.1:0-2813 GCA_964485005.1 uncultured Acidimicrobiaceae bacterium
ACCACCGAACGCGCCTCCGCAGATGAAAAGGACGTTGGTGGTGTCGAGCTGGATGAACTCCTGATGGGGGTGCTTGCGACCACCCTGGGGTGGCACCGAGGCCACTGTCCCCTCGAGAATCTTCAACAGGGCCTGCTGGACGCCTTCTCCGGACACGTCACGTGTGATCGACGGGTTCTCCGCCTTGCGGGAGACCTTGTCGATCTCGTCGATGTAGATGATGCCCTGCTGGGCCCGGTTCACGTCGTAGTCGGCGGCCTGCAACAGCTTGAGGAGGATGTTCTCTACGTCCTCCCCGACATAGCCGGCCTCGGTGAGGCTGGTGGCGTCGGCGATGGCGAAGGGGACGTTGAGCTGCCGGGCCAGGGTCTGGGCGAGGAGGGTCTTGCCAACCCCCGTGGGACCGATGATGAGGATGTTCGACTTCTGCAGCTCTACGTCACGCTGCACCTCGCCGGAGCGGATCCGCTTGTAGTGGTTGTAGACGGCGACGGAGAGCTTCTTCTTGGCGTCTTCCTGGCCTACGACGTAGTCGTCGAGATAGGCCCTTATCTCCGACGGCTTGGGGAGCTCGGTGAATGTGAACTCCTCGGTGGTGGAGAACTCCTCTTCGATGATCTCGTTGCAGAGCTCGATGCACTCGTCGCAGATGTACACGCCCGGGCCGGCGATGAGTTTCTTGACCTGCTTTTGGGACTTTCCGCAGAAGCTGCACTTGAGCAGCTCACCACCGTCGAGTCGTGCCATGTGTGAGGGTCTCCTCCTCTATTCAGAGGCAGAGGCTACCGCGGCCAGCTCCCGTCGGGTGAGAACTCCGTCGATTACTCCGTACTTCTTGGCCTCCTCGGCCAGCATCCAGTAATCACGCTCGGTGTCCTGGGCGATCTTGTCAAGGCTTTGACCGGTGTGCTGAGCGAGGATCTCGTTGAGCTGCTCCCGCATCTGCACGATGAGCCGGGCCTGGATCTCGATATCGCTGGCCTGGCCCTGGGTCCCGCCATGAGGCTGGTGAAGCATTACCCGGGCGTGGGGAAGGCCGTAGCGCTTGCCCTCGGCACCGCCGGCGAGGATCACCGCCGAAGCCGATGCCGCCATCCCCATGCACACCGTGTTCACATCTGGCTTGATGTACTGCATGGTGTCGTAGATGGCGAACAGCGAGGTGATCGACCCGCCCGGGGAGTTGATGTACAAGAAAATGTCCTTGTCCGGGTCCTCCGACTCGAGATGGAGGAGCTGGGCCATGATCAGGTTGGCGATGGTGTCGTCGATCGGGGTGCCCAGGAAGATGATGCGGTCCTTGAGCAGCCGGCTGTAGATGTCGAAGTAACGCTCGCCCCGACTGGTCTGCTCGAAGACGGTGGGGATCACATAGTTCTCGGCTCTCATTCTTCTTCCTCCACGATCTCGGCGGTGACGACTTCACCTTCGACGGTGTCTTCGACGATTTCCGCCTCGACCTCGTTGACTTCAGTGCTCAAGTCCACCGGGTTTCCGTCCTCGTCCACCGCGGTGGCGTTCTCGAGGATGGCAGCCAGGGCTCTCTCCCTCACGATATCACTGGCCAGTGCCAACTCCTGACCGCTCTCCCGGAACGTCTCGAGGAAGGTGGTGGGATCGTCTGACATGGCCGCCAGGTTGCGCAACGCCTGGGTGAGATCGTCCGCGGTGACCTCGATGTCCTCCGCCACGGCGATCGCCTCGAGGAGGAGCCGGTTGCGCAGCGACAGCTCGGCCTGCTCCCGGAGGTCGGCCACGAATGCGTCCTGGGTGACGCCGGAGGCCTTGAAGTAGTCATCGAGGGTGAGCTCGTTCTCCTCGAGCCGATGCGCGAAACGATGGAGCTGGTTGTCCATCTCGGCGCGGACCAACCGTTCCGGAAGGTCGACCTCGATCTGGTCGCGGAGGGTCTCAACTGCCTTCTCACGAAACTCCCGGCTGACCGCGCGGTGCTTGGCCCCAGCCAGTCCGTCGCGCAGCGCCGAAGTGAGCTCTTCGACCTTTTCGAACTCGGTGTTCTCGTCGACCCAGTCGTCGTCGAGCTCGGGAAGGACCCGCTCCTTGACCTCGTGGACCTTGATGGAGAAGGTGACCGTCTCCCCGGCGTGGTCTCCGAACCCTTCGGGAAGTGGCGCCTCGAGGCTGATCTCGTCGCCTGCGGCGACTCCGACCAGTTGGTCGTCGAGGCCCTCGATGAACATGCCCGAGCCAACCTCGTAGAGGAGGTCGGAGGCCTTGGTGTCCTCCACCGGCTCCCCATCCCTCGTCGCCTCGACGTCGATGGAGACGAAGTCACCTTCGGCGGCCGGCCGGTCTACCTCCTCGACGGTGGCGAACTGCTCCAGCATCCGGGTGATCTGGCGGTCCATGTCCTCATCTGTGACCTCGGGGTTGGTGACCTCGATGCGTCGGTCCTTGTAGTTGGGGAGGTCGATGGTGGGCCAGAGGGTCACCTTCACCTCGACTTCGACACCACCCTCGACCTCGTCCAGAGCCTCGAGCTCGGGGTTGAGGGCGGGCTGGATCTCTTCCTCGTCGAGGACGACGCTCAGCGTCGGGTTGAGCAGGTCGTCGATGGCCTCACGGCGCACCCGGTCGGCGCCGACGGTGGACTCGACGATGCGGAGTGGGGCCTTGCCGGGACGAAAACCCTTGATCTTGACCTCGTGGGAGAGCCGGCGGGCTGCGCCCTGCTTGGCCTCGGCGATCTGGTCTTCGGTCAGTTGGAACCGGACGATGCGCTCGAAGGGGCCGGTCTCGGTGACGGTGGTGGTCATCTGCTTCCTTGTCGTGAACGAATCGGGGCGCCGTTG
>CAZAHX010000297.1:0-2795 GCA_964485005.1 uncultured Acidimicrobiaceae bacterium
GGTGTGTCGCCGTGCCCATCCCCGGGGCCACCACACCGGCGGCGCTGAGTCTCAGTGCTCCGGCCGTTCGCATGTCGTTGGAGGAGGTCGGAGAGGTCGCCGAAGCCCTCATCGACGCGGCCGGGGCGCTCGCCGAAGATCTGGGGGTGGCCGAGTGAATCGTCTCGCTGAGATGACCTGGCGCCAAGCCGAATCGGCGTTGTCGACCGCGCAATTGGCGATCCTCCCCACGGGCAGCATCGAGCAGCACGGCCCGCACATGGCTCTGCAGACCGATATCGCCGTCGGTGAGGCCCTGGCTATGCGGATTGCCGGTGATCTCGGTGATCTCGCGGTGCTTTGTCCCCGGATCGACTACGGCCTCTCCGAGCATCACATGCACTTCCCTGGAACCATCACCCTGCGCGCGGAGACCTTCACATCCTTGCTCATGGATGTGGTTTCCAGTCTGGCCCACTGGGGGATGCGTCGGGTCCTGGTGGTCAACGGTCATGGCGGGAACATCGACGCTCTCCGTCTGGTGAGCCGCAGGGCACGAGGCGAACTGGGCTGTCTGGTGGCCAGTCTCATGTGGGCTCAGATCGGCTCCGACGAGATCGCCGACAGGGTCGTCTCGGAGTCTTACGGACACGCATGCGAGGTGGAGACCTCGGTGGCCATGGTGCTGGCGCCCGAGGTGGTCGATGTCGACAAGATCGAGGCTCCCAAGGGACGCCGGAGCGTGGATCCGCTGACCGATCCTCCACGCCCGAGGGTGGATCAGACGGTGCTCATGCACGAGTGGACCGAAGATGGAGCCCTAGGCGATCCCCGGCGCTACGACGTCGAGGACGGCAAGGCGATCGTGGAGGTCGTCACCGAGCGTGCCGTCGAATTCGCCCGCCGCTTCGGTCGCCAGCCTCTTCCAGACGTCCCGGGAGAAAGCCGGTGACGAGGGACAACTTCCCCGAGTCTGAGAGGATGTCGGCGGTTGCCCGTCGCTACATCCCCGGTGGGGTCAATTCCAACGTCCGGCTGGATGGGCCACCGCTGTTCTTCAGCCGGGGGGAGGGGGCATGGCTCTGGGACGTCGACGGCAACGACTACGTCGACTACCTCCTCGGGCAGGGTCCCGCCTTTCTCGGACACGCCCCCGCCGACATCGCGACGGCGGTGGAGGAGGCAAGCCGGCTGGGCATGGTCTTCGGAGCCCAGCATCCGCTCGAGGTCGAGGCGGCAACCAGAATGTTTGAGGCGCTCCGCTGGCCGGAGATGATCCGCTTCGGATCCTCGGGAACGGAGATGGTCCAGGTGGCCCTGCGGTCGGCGCGGGCCGCCACAGACCGCAGCAAATTCATCCGATTCGAAGGCCACTATCACGGCTGGCTCGACAACGTCCTGGTCAAGGTGGGCGACGACGCTGCCGAGCCCGCCAGCGCGGGGCAACTCGCATCTCATCTCGAGGACGGCATCCTGCTGCCTTGGAATGACCTCGAGGCGCTGACCGCCGCCCTGGAGAGACACGAAGGAGAGGTGGCGGCGGTCCTCATGGAGCCGATGATGATCAACGCCGGCGCCATCGAGCCCGAAACGGGGTACTTGGAAGAGGTTCGCAAACTATGTGACGACCATGATGTGGTGCTGATCTTCGACGAGATCATCACCGGCTTCCGCATCGCGTTGGGTGGCGCCTCCGAGCGCTACAGGGTCACTCCCGACTTGGCCACCTATGGCAAGGCGATGGCGGGGAGCTGGCCGGTGGCCGCCGTGGCCGGCTCCGCCGAGCTCATGGAGCCCTTCGGCACGGGCGAGGTGAACCAGTCGGGGACGTTCAACGCCAACGTCATGGGGATGGCCGCGGTTACCGCCACGCTTCGGCACCTGGCCGACGATCCCCCCTATGAGCAGCTCGAGCGGGTGGGGACCACGTTGATGGAGGGGCTGCGCAAGCTCGGCGAAGCCAGTGGCCTGCCTCTGCAGGTACAGGGCCTGCCCATGGCCTTCCATGTCTCGTTTGGTGACGGAGCCGTCACGGACTACCGGAGCCTGCAGACCCGGGACGCCGATCGGTACCGCAAGCTGGCCGATGCCCTCGTCGCCGAAGGAGTCTGGGTGGCGCGCCGGGGCGTCTGGTATGTGTCGGCGGCGCATGGCGAGGAAGAGGTGGAGGTCACCTTGGAGAGGGCCGAGGCGGCCTTGGGTCGGTTCTGACCCGGTGAGGTAGGGCGCGGAGTGCGTTTGGCCCGGGTCGGTCCACGGGGGGAAGAGCGCCCCGCCGTCCTGACCAGCGACCACACCGCGGTGGACGTATCCCGACATGTACCCGAATTCGATGGCGGCTTCTTCGCAAGCGGCGGTCTCTCCGCCTTGGCGGACCTCCTGGAAGACGACGATTTACCGCTCATCGATCTGGACGGGCTCCGCCTTGGGTCGCCTCTGGCCCGACCCTTCAAGATCGTTGGGATCGGGCTCAACTACGAGGATCATGCGCGCGAGTCCGGGATGGAGATACCCACAGAGCCAGTGGTGTTCATGAAGGCCCCCAATTCTCTATCAGGGCCATATGACGACATCCTGCTCCCCCCGGATGCCGGCAAGGTCGACTGGGAGGTGGAGCTTGGCGTGGTGGTTGGCACTGAGGCCAGGTACCTCGCCGACGAGGCCAGGGCCGGGGAGGCCATCGCCGGTTACTGCGTCGCCCACGACGTGTCGGAACGCTCCTGGCAACTCGAGCGCGGCGGGCAATGGGTCAAAGGCAAGTCGGCCGAGACCTTCTGTCCGCTGGGGCCCTGGCTGGTCACCCCCGACGAGATCCC
>CAZAHX010000298.1:0-2773 GCA_964485005.1 uncultured Acidimicrobiaceae bacterium
GGTCAGCCCACCTCTGCGAGGAAACCGAGCACTTCCCGCAGGTATTTCTCCGGATCGGCCTCGTACAGCTCCACGTGGCCCGCACCTTCCACGGGAACGAGACGCACCAGACCGGGGCTGGCTGCGGCAAACGCCATGCTCTGGCCCACCGGGACGCTCTCGTCCTCTGTGCCGTGCAGGACGAGGGTGGGGACGTGCAGGGTCACCTCGGCATCCTCCACGTAGTCGATGGTCCTCCAGTTGACTCCGATGCGCAACGAGGTGAGGAACTTGGCTATCTCGGCGACTGTCGGGGGAACGTTGATCGGCAGCATGGGCACGGGCTCCATGGATGCCCTGAAGTCGACGGTGTCTGCCATGTCGATGTTGGGAGAGTCCATGATGATCCCACGGTTCTGCTCCAGGTTGTTGCGATAGACGTAGGCGAGGATGTGAGAGGCGCCGCTACTGAACCCGCTGAAGACGATGCCGGTCGCCCCGTTGGCGTTGGCGAACGCGACCGCGGCGGCGACGTCCTCCCACTCCGACACCCCGTATCGGTAATAGCCGCTGGGATCGTCGGGCTGGCCGGCGTCGTTGCGATAGGTGATCGCTAGCTGCGGATACCCGGCCTGCTGGATAGGGGTGAAGAGATGCTCTGCCTCGGCCGGAGTCGCCCCCTTGCCGTGGACATGGATCACCCAGGTGCTGTTGCTCCCCGGAAGATGCCAGGCCTCCATGTTGCCCAGGGGCGACTGGTAGAAGACCTCGGCCAGCTGGAAGTCCCCGCTAGGGACCTCCACCGGCTCCGGGTGGTCCACCTCGAATCCACGCTCGATCAGCTCGTCCGAGAAGTACCAGCCACCACCGAGATGGCCCAGCACGAGGAAGGCGACGACGACCCAGAGCAGCCCACGGAAGAAGGATCGTGCCGACATGATGGAAGATTCTCGCGGCGCTCAGCCGGCGCGCAACGACAAGCCGCCGACGAGGTGCTCCTCGTCATCGGTCACCGGGATGGGGTCGGCGCCAAAAGTCGGCTGGAGCTCCCACGCCTCGGCCAGCGTCTCGTGCTGCCGGACCGAGACCGCCTCCTCCATGACGGTTCCTACCGGGTCCTTGCCGGCGCGCATCAGTGCGGCTCTTCTCACCAAACCCACCAACATCCCCTCATCGGCCACGGCCAGAGTGTTCTCGGTGTGCATCCTGAGGGTGTCGTCGGCGAGACGCAGTGGCGCGACGTAGACGGGGTCGCCCATGAACCGGAAGACGCGGTCGGGGGCGCTGCGCACGATGACCGCCCCGGCCTGGGCTGTCCTGCGAAGACGGGCACCGGGGCCGAAGCGGGCGCGCTGGAGCCAAGACCCGCCCGGAGCGCCGATTACCAGCAGGGCACCGTCGTCGAGGCTGTCCACGAGGTCGGAGACACCATCGTCCACTACCACCACCCGCGACCCCATATCGGGGAACAGGGTCCCCACGCGCTCCAGCATCGCCCGGGCGGCGTCTGGGCTCTCTTCGCGTGCAGCGACCGACACCATCTCTGCCCTCACACCGAGGGAGTGACCGATCTTGGCCGCGGTCTCCGCGGCGAGCAGGGAGTGGGGGCCGCCCGCCACCGTGGCCACCACGCTGGTCACACTCTCGGGCTGGTAGCCGACCGGCACTGCCACGTTCACGAGATCGAAGCTGCCGGGCAGCTTCTTCGACACCAGGATGTCGGCGCGATGCTCGATGCACCCCTCGCCGAGGTCGCCGCTGATCCGGCTCGCCGAGTGGTCCGAGAGAGTCTCCGCCAGCTCGAGACAGCCCTTTCCCCTGGTCCATACGACGGAGAGCTCGTCCGATTGGATCGGGCTCCCCGTCTGGGGGCTGGTCATGACGCCATCACACCGTCACGATAAGACATCACACCGGATTGTCGCGTTTCGAGGCCCACCGGATGTTGGCGATGCGGGAGCCGCACGGCCAGAATCGCCCCGTGGATTTCGCAGATGTCCTCGCTCGCCGCCGCATGGTCAGGAACTACCAGGATCGCCCGGTGGATCCGGAGGCTCTCGAACGGATCGCCGACGCCGCGTTGCGGGCACCCTCTGCGGGGAACAGCCAGGCGATCGCGGTGGTCATCGTCACCGACGCCGAGTCCCGGGTCGCCTTGGCCCGCCTCGCCGACGAGGACGCCTACGTGGCCAAGGGCTTCGACCCGTGGATATCCCGAGCCCCGGCACACATCGTGATCTCGGTCAGCGAGAAGGTGTACAGGGACCGCTACTCGGAGCCCGACAAGGCCGGGCCGGACGGCAGCCGCATGGACTGGCCCGTCCCCTACTGGTGGATCGATGCCGGGGCTGCCCTGATGGCGGTGCTCCTGGCCACCATCGACGAGGGGCTGGCCGCCGGTTTCCTGGGGGTCCACGCCCTCCGCGAGCTCTCCGAACTTCTCTCCCTCCCCGACCACTACCAGCCCATCGGGGTGGTCACCGTGGGTCACCCGGCTCCCGATCGGAGGTCGACGAGCCTGGATCGCCCGACGCAGCCGCGCCGTGCGGTGGTTCACCACGAGCGCTGGCAGGGCGACTAGCCCCAGGCGGAAGCATCCGCTCCAGGATCTCGTACGCGTCGGCAAGATCCGATTCGCGGACCAGGACTTTCACCCCCTCGCTCGCTGCGAGCGTGGGAATGGTGGAGGATCCCGTGTCTGCGGAGACTATGGACTCGACACCCGCCGCGAGGAGGCGTGACTTGATCAGCTCTGCCTCGGTCAGTGAGCCGTAGATTCCAAGCACTGCCAGAG
>CAZAHX010000299.1:0-2756 GCA_964485005.1 uncultured Acidimicrobiaceae bacterium
CACACCCCCGGCACGAATCCGCAACGAGCAGGAGAGGTCCGAGATGTGGCAGGCGCTGGCGGACTCGCGCTTCTCCTTCTTCTCCACCGACCACGCACCCTCGACCAGCGAGCAGAAGCTCCAAGGCGACTTCTGGGAAGCCCCTTTTGGCCTGCCCGGGCTGGATACGACGTTGCCGTTCCTCCTCGATTCTGCGTCGCGCGGGCTCCTGGATGTCACCGACGTCGTCCGCCTCTACGCCACGGAGCCTGCCTCTTGGTATCGGCTGGCCAAGGGTCGGCTGGAACCCGGGGCGGACGCCGATCTGGTTCTCGTCGACCCCGAGGCCACCTGGGCGGTTGACGACTCGGACATCATCTCCAAGGCCGGCTGGACGCCATTCGCGGGCCGGACCTTTCGGGGCCGGGCGGTGGCCACCTATCTACGCGGCGTCGAGGTCGCCAAGGACGGAGTGTCACACGATCTCCGGAGCGGGCGCTTCGTCACACCGCAATGATCCCTTCCCGGTGACCGTGTCAGCCTGGCCCCGGCCCTTGGGTCAGTCCCTATCGGTCCAGACGGCATCCCGTTTCTCCAGAAAGGCGCTCATGCCCTCTTGGGCGTCGGGAGCGGCGGCATTCGACGCCATCACCGGAGTCGTGATCTCGTAGGCAGCCGACTCGGGCTGTCCCGCCTGCGACCAGTAGGCGCGTTTGCCGGTGGCGATCGTGGTGGCGGAGAAACGGAGAATCTTGGCCACGAGCTCGTCCACCGCGTCGTCGAGTTGGTCGGCCGGCACAGCGTCGTTGATGAGCCCCCATTCGACGGCGGTATGTGCAGATACCGGCTCACCGGTGAGCAGCATGCGCATGGCGCGCTTGTGCCCCACGGCACGGCTGACCGGGACCATGGGCGTTGAACAGAACAGGCCAATCGAGACACCCGGAGTGGCGAACCAGGCATCCTCGGCGGCCATGGCAAGGTCGCAAGAGGCCACGAGCTGGCATCCGGCGGCCGTGGCCACACCCTGGACCTTGGCGATGACCGGCTGGGGGAGGGCATGGATCCCCTCCATCATCCGGCCACAGGTCTCAAACAGCTCGTCGTAGTAGGCGTCGGGACGGTCGATCATCTCGCTCAGGTCATGACCGGCGGAGAAAGCCTTGCCTTCCGCGTCCAGGACGACAGCTGCCACCTCGCCGGGAGTGGAAGGGACCGACTCGAAGGCCTTGATCAGCTTCTGGAGCATGTCGAGGCTGAGGGCATTGCGCCGGTCTGGTCGGGCCAGGGTGATGGTGGCCACCCGATCCTCCACCTCGAGGCGAATTCCGTCGAAGTCCATGGCGACAATCCTAGACAGGCGCCGATATAGCCTCTCCGAGAGCCAGGTCCATCTGGCTTCCGGTCAGTTGATCCGTTTCTCGTGCCCGGCCCACTCCTTGTCGCGGAGCACGTATTTCTGGATCTTGCCGGTGGATGTCTTGGGTAACTCGTTGACGAGCTCGACTTCGTCTGGCGCCTTGAAGTGGGCGAGTTGGGACCGGACATGGTCGATGATCTCGGCAGGTTCCACCGCTTCCCCCGGCTTGAGGGTCACAAAGGCCTTGGGCCGTTCACCCCATTTCTCATGGGGGACGGCCACCACTGCGCACTCGAGGACTGCTGGATGGGAGGCAATAGAGCGTTCCACCTCGATGGTGGAGATGTTCTCACCACCTGAGATGATGATGTCTTTGGAGCGGTCCCTGAGATCGACGTAGTTGTCGGGATGCCACACGGCGATGTCACCCGAGTGGAAATACCCACCGCGAAACGCATTCTCTGTGGCTTCTTCGTCGTCGAAATAGCCCTTCATCACGTTGTTGCCCCGCATCACGACTTCTCCCATCGCCTCGGAGTCCTGGGCGATGTCACCCATCGACTCGTCGACGACACGGGTGGGGTCGGCGATGATGTAGGAGACTCCCTGGCGTGATAGGAACCTGGCCCGTTCGACCTCTGACATGTCGGTGACACCGGGCTGGATCTCACACACGGTGTGGGGACCGTAGGTCTCGGTCAACCCGTAGACATGAACCAGGTTCACTCCGAGTGTCCCCATCGATTCGATGAGAGACGGGGAGGGCGGAGCACCGGCGGTGGTGACTGTGAGTGGTCGGTCGAGCTCCTTGGCGGCAGGGTCGTTGACCATTCCGATGAGCACGGTTGGTGCCGCATTGAGATGGGTGACGCCGGCGGTGTCGATCAGCTCCCAGATCCTCCCCGAGTCGACGGCCCGCAAACAGACGTGGGTGCCGCCGATGCCGGTCACGCCCCAGGTGGTGCACCAGCCGTTGCAGTGGAACATGGGGAGGGTCCACAGATAGATCGACTCCGGGGTGTGACGGGAGTGGATGATCTCGCCCAGCGCATTCAGATACGCCCCCCGGTGGGTGTACATGACTCCTTTGGGACGGCCGGTCGTGCCCGAGGTGTAGTTGATCGAGATGGTCCGCTCTTCGTCGTCCACTGTCCACGGAAGCGGCTCATCCGAGCCCGAAGCGACGAACTCCTCCCATGAGATGGTGTCAAAATCGACGCCCGTCCCGGTCTCGTCTATCGAGATGACCTGTTCGACTGTCTGGAGCCGGGACACCGGGTTCTCCAGCCTGGCCAGAAGCTCACTGTCTCCTACCAAGACCTTCGCTCCGGAGTGGTCGAGGATGTGCCGGATCTCCTCGGGGGGCTCCCCGAAGACCGCGTCGAACCGTCCCCCCACGACCAGGCCGTCGAGATAC
>CAZAHX010000300.1:0-2755 GCA_964485005.1 uncultured Acidimicrobiaceae bacterium
ACTATGAGCCCGACGATGTCTATGCCGCCACCCTGGTCGGCCTGCTTGGTGCGGTCGAGGCTGGCATCACCACCGTCGTCGACTGGGCGGACATTGACCCGAACTCGGAGCATGTCGACGCCGCTCTCCAGGCCCACCGTGACGCCGGTCTGCGCAGCGTATTCGTTAATTCGATGCCCGTTTGGCAGGGCAGCCACCAGGACGTCAAGGCAGGACTTCGCCGCCTCGCCGCCCAGCAGGCGCAGGCTGCGGAGTCGATGTCCACCGTGGCCTTCGGGTCGCGTCACCCCGATCCGTCCGCTCTCGACCAGGTGGCCGGCGATTGGGGGCTGGGCCGGGAGCTGGGGCTGAGGATCCACACCCACGTCGGTTCCGACCCGGCCCACCGCGGCCTGGTGGCGGATCTCGCCGAGCGAGGGCTGCTCGGTGACGACATCACCCTCATCCACTGTTCCCATCTCGACAACGCCGATCTCGACGCCATCGCCTCGCACCGCGCCGCGGTGTCGTTCGCCCCGTCGAGTGAGATGGCCGGTGGTCGAGGAATGCCCCCCATCCAGGAGCTGATCGACCGGGGAATCCGTCCCGGCCTCGGCGTCGACAGCGAGCACATCGCTCCCGGTGACATCTTTGCCCAGATGCGAGCCACCAACTCAATCCAGCACGCCACTCATTTCGATCTGAAGTTGGCCGGCAAGGGCAGCCTCCCCAACCTGCTCACCACCCGCCAAGTGATCCGGTTCGCCACGGTCGACGGGGCTCGGGTCGCCGGTTTGGGAGAGATCACGGGATCGATCGAAGTCGGTAAGCAGGCCGACATCATCGTGCTCCGTACCGATCGCCCCAACATTCACCCGATCAATGACCCGATCGGGGCGGTGGTCTGGGGTATGGACACCTCCAACGTCGACTGGGTCCTTGTCGGCGGAGACACGCTTATGCGTGCCGGCGAGCTCACCGGTGACGTGGGCAGGGCTCGGGAGATGGCTATCGCATCCCGACAGCGGGTGGCGGAGAAGGCCGGTCTGTTGGCCGTGACCGGAGGGAGTTCATGACCACGGTTACCACGCGCCGGCCGTCGTCGACCCTCACCTCGTTCGTGGTCGCCTCGCGCTACATGCCGGTCTACCTGGCGCTGATCTTGCTCGTCGTAGTGGCCTCGGTATGGGCGCCAAGTACCCTGGGTCCGGTTGCCCTGGCGGCGATCGCTCCATTCGGTGCCCTGCTCGCCATCACCGCCCTCGGGCAGATGCTGGTCATCATGACCGGGGGCATCGACTTGAGCACTCCGGGGACGGTGACCCTGGCGGCTCTGATCATGGTGGGGGTCGGGGGAGGTCCCAACCAGAGGCTGGGATGGGCGATCGTCGTAGCGCTCGGCGTGGCGGCCCTCATCGGACTGGTCAACGGGATCCTTATCGGGGGGCTCAAGCTGAATGCCCTCATCGTCACCCTTGCCGTGGGCCAGGTAGTGGCCGGGGTGGTCAGCCGTTATGTGCGCACCTTCCCCGTGCAGAGCGCGGTGCCGACGGGGCTGTCGCAGTGGACCTCAACCAGGGTGTTCGGAGTGAGCCTGGTCTTCTGGATGGGGGTCCTCATCACCCTGCTCCTCATCATCGGGCTTCGCTACACGTCGATCGGCCGTCGCTTCAAGGTGGTCGGCGCCAACCCGGTGGCCTCCCAGGTGGTCGGGGTTCGAGTGACGCTCAACCAGATCATGGTCTACGTGGTCGCCGCGGTGTTCTACGCCATAGCCGGGATCGCCCTGGCCGGAATCCTGCGCAACCCCGGAGTCAACATCGCTTCGGCTTACCTGCTGGGGCCGATCGCCGCGGTTGTCATCGGAGGGGCGTCTCTGACCGGAGGTCTGGCTAGTCCGATGTCGACCTTCGTGGCGGCCTTTTTCCTCACCGGCCTCAATCAAATGATGCGGGCATTGGGCCTTCCCACTGCACTTCAGTTCGTGGTCTTCGGCCTCGTCATCATCGGGGGCATGCTGGTTTCGGGCGATCGGATCATCAAAGCCGTGGAGCGGGTGCTCCGCGAGCGGCGAAAACCGATCCGCCCGAAGGAGAGAGAACGCGAGATCTCAGACGACGTAATCGGATGAGAAAGGAGATTCGAACAACGAATCGACCATCGAATGAGACATGAAGCGAGGGCGACAACGCCCGAATGGAGGAGGAAATGAGACGAACCAAGATCATCGGTCTGCTGGCCGTGCTGGCGATGGTGGTCGCCGCTTGCGGTAACGGCGATGCCGGTGACACCACCACCACTGCGGCCAGTCCGGACACGACCGAGGCTCCCGCGCCGACCACTACGGAGCCCAGCGGCGACACCACCACGACAGTGGACGACGGTGATGCCGATAACCCGCTCGCCGACTTCGGCGAGGATCCGACGGCTGCCGATCCCGCTTTGGTGGCGAAGGCCCTTGGGCCGGTGGACCCCTCCGATGAGGAGAGCTGGAACATCGTGCTGGCGTCGATCGCCCGGGCAGAACAGAACCTGGACCAGGCCACCATCGACAAGGCGATGGAATGCTGGTCCAACCAGGAATGTGACACCGGCAGCGGTGGCGACCTGGTGATGGGATACGCCGACGGCGGTGGCGACACTGTCAACGTCTGGCGTGCCGTCAGCCATATGGAGGCGATTCTCCAGGCACTCACCTATCCCGAGATCGGGACGATCGTTTCGACGGCTGCCGACTTCAACCAGGACCCGGCGGTCCATGTCAATGACGTCAGGT
>CAZAHX010000301.1:0-2746 GCA_964485005.1 uncultured Acidimicrobiaceae bacterium
ATGATCCCGGCGATGATGGCGATCGCGGAGATGGCAAAGGTCAGCTGCTTGGGCGGGTTGAGGTTCATGATGCGACCGAATATAGCCTGAGGGTCATGGCCGAGGGCGCTGACAGAGATCTCGCCGAGAAGCTGGGGATCGAGAGCGGAATGACCGTTGGCATCCTCAATGCCCCCAACTACTTCGACTATCACCTCGGGGATCTCCCAGAAGACGTCACCGTGCATCGTGATGCCAGCAGCGAACAGGCGGCCGATCTCTTCCTCATCTTCGCCGCGCGCGCCGCCGAGGCAGAGCGCGGTGTGCAACGCGCGCTCACGGTCCTTCCCCCGGACGGTGCGGTGTGGGTCGCCTGGGAGCGGAATCCCCCCGACACTGGCAACGGCCTCGACGAGGAGATCCTCAGGGATCTGTTCGACGGCACCGGGTTGATCGACGACAAGGCCTGTGTCATCAACGACACCTGGCAGGGGCTGCGCTTTGTCGTCGCCGAGGAGAATCGGGACGACTGGGAGGAGATCAGACCGGAACCCCCGGTCAACTGAACCGGTGGGGGAGCAGCTCGTCCAGCGTGTGCTCCCGGACCTCGGAACCCTCCCCCGCGCCGACCAGCACCCGCTCCACGCCGAACTCGGCCATGATCTGACGGCAGCGCCCGCAGGGGTACGCCCTCTCGATGTCGCCGGCGTCGACGCAGGCCACCGCCACCGTGTCGATCTTCCTCACGCCATGTGACACCGCGGTGTTGATCGCGGTCGCCTCCGCACAGGAGGAGACCGGATAGGCGGCATTCTCCACATTGGCCCCGGCGAAGATCTCACCCTCGGAGCCCACCACCACGGCTCCGACCCGGAACCTCGAGTAGGGGGAGTACGAGCCCTCGGCGGCCGCGCGTGCCGCTGCTACCAAGCCTGCATCGTCCATCAGCTCTCCAGTAGGGATGAGACGAACCTATCCGGCTCGAAGGGCACCAGGTCGTCTAAACCCTCACCCAGGCCGATCAGCTTGACCGGCACGTCGAGCTCCTGTTCCACAGCCACCACGATCCCGCCGCGCGCCGTCCCATCCAGCTTGGTGAGGACCAACCCGGAGACCGGCACCGCCTCGGCGAACACCCTGACCTGGGAGACGACGTTCTGGCCCGAGGTGGCGTCGATCACCAGGAGGACCTCGTCGACGCCGCTCTCGCCACCGGCGACACGGTGAATCTTTGCCAACTCGGCCATCAGGTCCTTGCGGGCGTGGAGTCTCCCCGCACTGTCGATGAGCACGACGTCGGCTCCCCTGGCCCGCGCCGACGCCACCGCGTCATGTGCCACCGCCGCCGGGTCGCCTCCTTGCTGACCGGTGACCACCGGCACTCCCACCCGATCGGCCCACGTCTCCAATTGCTCGCCGGCGGCGGCCCGGAATGTGTCCGCTGCGGCGAGCACCACGGTCTTGCCCTGATCGCCCAGCCGCTTCGCCAGCTTGGCGATCGTTGTCGTCTTTCCCGTGCCGTTGACCCCCATCACCAGCACCGTGGCCGGGAAGCCGTCGAGATGTAGATCACGGTCGCGACCGGCCATCTCTGCGCGGAGACGCGCGGCGAGGGCGTCCCGGGCATCTTCGAAGCTGGTCGGACCGTCGGAGCGCACCCCGGCGATGACCCGCTCGGTGGCGCCTACTCCGACATCGGCCGCGAGCAGTGTCTCCTCGAGACGCTCCCAGGTGGTGTCATCGGGGCCCGCTCCCCAGACCCGTCGCAGGGAGGCACCCAGCCCCGGGATTGGCGGCGCGGCGGGCGCCTTGGCCTCGGTGCGAGGTGGCTTCCGCAGTCGCAATACGACCAAGCCGCCCACCACCAGGACGACCAGGACCAAGACGACGATCAATGAGGGGGCATCCACAGGGAGGGGAGCCTAAGCGACCTCGAGGATCAGGACCTTTCCCGAACACGGCGCCGAATCATCACCGCCAAACCGAAAAGGGCGAATGCAGACACGAGGACAAGGAGCGGAGGCAACCAGCGTGCGATCCCGCCGGATGAACAAAGCCCTGTGACGTCGGTGGCTCGGGGAGGACGATGTACCCAGGCTCGTGGTCGCCAGCGGTGAAGTAAGAGAATTCGTAGACCCATTCATGAACGCTTTGGAAAAACCGGACGTCGTAGGGCCCGTCCAAGGTGTGTGAATCCACTGCGTGGCCCTCGAATCGCTCCCCGAGGAAACGATGTAGTCCACCCCATGGGTTGAATCGGTCAAGGATCTGAGGATCGTTGATCTCGATGGATTGCTCCAGATCCGGCCCGGTCACGGTGATCTGCTCTACGCCACCCTTGGCCAGGGCTGTACCAGCGAGGAGCATGATGACTACCGGCACGCCTATCGCCGCGGAGATACCTTTCATTTCCGTTCACTACTACACCGCGAGACCGGATCAGGTTCCGAGCGGTGCCGTCGTTGCGCCTGACCCTATGGCAGTCCCGGAAAATCAGGCCGGTTTGATCACCACCACTTTGAATGGTGTGGCCTTGCCTTTGAGTCGCAGTTCGCGAGGCTCGAGACCGGCGGTGTCCAGTCCGATTCTCTCTGCGAGCTGCATGCTTGCCAGTACCTCGCCAACTCCAGCGTTGTCGGCCAAGCGTGCTCCAACGTTGACGTCGTCGCCGAGTGCGGTCATCTCCTTGGAGCCGCCGTGCTCACCCAACACCCCGACGTAGGCATTGCCGGCGTGTACTCCGACCCCCAGCGGTATCCAAGGCCCG
>CAZAHX010000302.1:0-2739 GCA_964485005.1 uncultured Acidimicrobiaceae bacterium
GAGATGGTCTCGGACGTGGCTGACGATCCGGCTGGCGGTGCCGAAGAAGATGTATCCCTGCAGCTCGAGGATGAACGTCGCCTCCCCCTCGTCGCGCAGGTATTGGGCTTCGGCCTCGGCCCGTTCGATGTTGCTCTGGTGCTCCCGTCCGGTGAGGAAGTGCTTGACCACGTCGATGCGGCTGTAACGCACCACGAACAGGGCCACCGCGGCGACCAAGCCGACACCCACTCCCGGAAGGAACCCGACCGTGGCGATGACGACGACGATGAGCAGCATGAGGAGATAGTCGGGACCCCTCATCCGTCGGCGGGACGCCCAGATCCACTCGTAGAGGAACTCGGCTCCGACAAACAGCAGCATCCCTCCCACGACGAACCGGGGAACCACCTCGAGCAAGAAACCACCCAGTGCCACCACGGCCAGCATCAACATCGGAGCCAACACCGCGGGGCCGCGGCGCATCCCCACCAGCCGCGCCGTGATCACCGTGTCGGCGAGGTACATGTAGCCGGGGACACCTCCGAAGCCGGCGGTGGCGACGTTGGCCCACCCGGTCCCACGCAACTCCCGGTTGATGTCGATGTCGCTTCGGGTCTCGATCTCGAGAGCGCTGATGTAGAGCAGCAGCGAGACCGGGGCGATCACCAGGATCGTCACCAGGCTCAGCGTCTCAGCGGCGATCAGACCCCAGTCGGCCCGAGCGAGGGACCCGACGATCGTCCCCGGCCACAGCGTGCCTTCCGGGAAGGGGCCGAGCAGCCACCCCCGATCCATCGAGTCCGTCCCGTCGAAACCCATCAGACGGGTCACCAGGTGGAAGCCCAGCACGGCGACGACCAGAAATATCAGATAGGCGCGGGAGGCGAACCCCTTCCGGGCGACGAAGAAGAAGAGGGCCGCCATCACCAAACCGGGCCAGAACGTCCCCAGCGTCTCGCCGGCCGACAGGTCGGACAGGGAGCTCATGCCCATGATCGACGATCCACCGGTGATGATCAGGTACCCGGTGCCGGCGAGAAGACCGCCGATCACGGGGAACGGGACGAACCGGGCGACGTCTCCAAGGCCGAGATATCCCATCGCCAGGAAGACGATCCCGGTGACCAGCGATGTCGCCACGATCATCGCCACCACCGTGTCGAATGCAGCCGCCCCGGCGAGGACCGCGGCGACCGACACCGCGCTGAGTCCGATGATCGCAGAAGGGGCATCCTGGATCCCGGCGTACTGGCCCCGGAAGCTGCTGCCCAGGGCGATCACCAGGGCCACGACCGCGGAACCGACCAGACCGAAACCGATGCCCTGGGGCAGGAAGGCGACCAGGTCACCGCGGAAGACCAGCGAGACCAGGGCGACGGTCAACAACACGTTGACCATCGCCAGGATCAGCCCGGTGACCATCGTGGAGGCCAGTGAGCCTGCGGCGAAGTCGGTCTTCAGATCGGCGAGTGGGCCGGTGCTCGAGCAGGCTTGCCTCATCGGATCGGCGGAGTATGGCAGGGGTCAGCTCCGCTGTTGGGTCCGGCCTCTTCGACCATCTGAGGGCGCAGGAGCAACGCTTGCGCGGGGCCTGCAACCCTGGGCTCGGTGTTCGGCCCGCTAGCCCCGGCGTGTGGCCGGCTGGGTCAGTGGCCGAAGGCCTCCTCGAGCCACCACGACGCCTGGCTGGTCACCTTGGCGTCGATCAGAAGAGGCTTGGAGCGATCCCCGTCGACCCACTCGACCACCGGAGCGAGATCGGGGCGGTCCCGCACCGTGATCGCCTCGAAGCCGAACCCACGGGCGATGGAGGCGATGTCGGTGGGCGGAAACTCGACGATGTCGAGGTCGTGGCCGTCAGGCCCGAAGTGGTGTACCTCGGCGCCGTAGGCGTCGTCGTTGTAGACCACGACCACCATCGAGAGGCCGAGCCGGACCACCGTATCCAACTCGGCGATCGACATCAGCCCGCCACCGTCGCCCAGTGCTGCGACGGAGAGCCGGTCGGGTTGGGCGAGAGCAGAGCCGATGGCGGTAGCCAAACCGAGGCCGATCGACTGGAACGCCTGGGTGAAACAGAACCCCCACTCGTCAGGCACCGACAGGTACATGCTGGGGTATCCCATGAAGTTTCCCGAGTCGACACTCACCACCCGGTCGGCGGGGAGGAGGTCGTCGAGGGAGATGGACAGGGTGCGGGCATCGATACGGTCGCCGGTGCCGTTGTCGTTGTAGGGAATGTCCCGCCAGCGGATCTCGGTGGCGATGCGACTGCGAATCTCATCGGAGCGATACCCCGGCTCGGGACCACCGACCCGGTCCAGCACCGTCTCTGCGGTGACCCTCACGTCTCCGACGACGCCCTCGGCCCCGGGTCGTTGAGCGCCGATCGCCTCGGGGTCGTCGTCCACCTGGACCACCCGCGTCTCCTCACCGATCAGTCGACCGTGACGCATCGTCCACATGTTGAGGGCACAACCCCAACCGACGATCAGGTCGGCGCCTTTGATCAGCTCGGCGGCCAGCGGCGAGGAGAAACCGCCCGACACGTCGAGATACCACTCGTTGCCGTTGAACAACCCCTTGGCCACGGCCGACGTCGCCAGCAGAGCGCCGGTGGCGTCGGCCAACACCTCGAGCGCCCGGCGGCAGCCCGGGCCGCGCGAACCGCGTCCGGCGACGAACACCGGTCGCTGCGCGGACTCGAGGGCCTCGACCAGCGTGGTCAGGTGCTCGTCTGTCGGTGTCATCGGCTCC
>CAZAHX010000303.1:0-2735 GCA_964485005.1 uncultured Acidimicrobiaceae bacterium
CGAGTAGGTCCGTTGAGCGTGAGTAAATGACGTCGCTGAGCGACGTCATTTACTCACGCTTCTCAGCCCTCAGCCCTCGAACAGCTCGTGGGGCCGGGCGGTGAGCTCGAGGACGCTTCCCCCGCGCACCACGGTGAGGGCGAAGTCCTTGCCGACACGGTCGCCGGTCATCAGCGACTGCAGGTCTCTCGCCTCGCTGAGGCTGCTGCCCCCGGCGGAGACGATGATGTCGCCCGGCCGCAGCCCGGCGACCTGAGCCGGGCTCCCCTCGACCACCTCGACCACCTCGATGCCTCGCTCGCTTCCCAGCGCACCGACGAGCCGCGGGGGCAGCGGTCTCGATCCTCCGGCCACCCCCAAGTAGGCCCGGCGGACCCGGCCGTCCTTGACGAGGGCCGCGATGATCGTCTTGGTGGCAGCATCGATCGGGACGGCGAGACCGAGGCCCTGGCCCACCATGGGCCCGACCAGAGCGGTGTTGATCCCGATCACCCGCCCGCTGGAGTCGGCCAGGGCCCCACCCGAGTTCCCCGGGTGAAGCGCGGCGTCGGTCTGGATCACGTTGTCAATGAGACGGCTGGCACTCCCGCTCCCGGCGGCCATCGAGCGGCCGACCCCACTCACTACGCCTGCAGTAACCGAACCGGCGAAGCCGAGGGGGTTGCCGACCGCTACCACCAACTGTCCGACGACGAGGTTCGACGCGTCGCCCAGTGTGGCCGGGGGCGCCTCTCCCCCGCTGAGTTTGAGCACGGCGAGATCGGAAAGAGGGTCCCGCCCCACCACGTCGAAGCCGGCTTCCCACCCGTCGACGAACACCGCCCCGCCCCGCTCGGATCCCTCGACGACATGTGCCGAGGTCAACATGAGGCCGTCGCCGCTGATCACTACCCCAGAGCCGGCGCCGTCCCGCCACTGGCCCCGGTTGCCGCGGCGTCGGGTTGTGAGGGCGACCACCGAAGGGAGAAGCATCTCCGCCACCGAGGTGACGACCCTCGAGTAGGCGTCGAGGGCATCGGCCTCGGAGGCCCCCTCCAATCCGAAGGGGATGGTCAGCCCGTTCCAGGTCCCGTCCATCCCGGGATTATGACCCGGGGCGCCTCATAGATGAGAGAGGGGTCAGATCACCCTGGTCAGCAGACGCCGCCGCAGGAACAGAGCAGCGATCAAACCGAAGACGAACCCCCCGGCATGGGCCTCCCATGCGACGTTGGTCCCGCCCAACCCGAACTGGGCGATGAACCAGATCCCGAGGAAGAGGGCGGCAGGCAGCGGGACCAGCCACCAGCCGACGAGGGAGACGATGCGATGTCCGGGGAAGAGGACCGCGTAGACGCCGAGCACCGCCGCGATCGCACCCGAGGCCCCCACGAGGGGGATCGTCGACGAGGGATTGGCGAAAACGAAGACCAGGGTGGCGGCCACCCCGCCCAACAAGTACATGATCAGATAGGCGAGCACCCCGAAGGCCTCCTCGACATTGTTGCCGAAGATCCAGAGGAACCACATGTTGAAGAGGACGTGGCCCACCGAACCGTGGAGGAACATCGAGATGACCATGGCGTACCACGGGCTCTTCTCCGGGAACAGCGGCTCCTCGGTCACCGAGGAGCAGACCTCACCCTCGATCTCGGCGGGGCTGAGTGGGTCCCCGGTGGTGATCTCGCAGGCGATCGCCGCTCTTCGGTAGAGGAACTCCACCTCAGCCCCCTGGGTTCGGCCCTGCACCCCGAAGAACACGAACAGGTTTGCGGCGATGAGCAGGATGGTCATCACCGGGACGATGCGAGTCGGGTTGAGGTCGCGGATCGGGAACACGCCGGGACGATCCTATGAGCGTGGGCGGTTGAAGTCGCTGTACGACTTCAACTGCTCACGCGTGGCTCAGCCGAGGGTGGCAGTAACGGAGATGGGGACGTTGCCTTCGAGGGCTTTGGAGACCGGGCAGTTCTCCTTGGCGGTCACGGCGAAGTCCTCGAACGCCTCCTCGTCAAGGCCCTCGACCTTCCCGCTCACCTCCAACTCCATCCCGGTGATCCCCTCACCGGCGACGAAGGTGGCGGTGGCCTTCACGTCGAGGGTGGTGGCCGGGGTGTCGTTCTTGGCCAGGATGTTGGAGAGCGCCATGGAGAAACAGGCGGCGTGGGCCGCCGCGATCAGCTCCTCCGGTGTGGTTACCGTGCCCTTCTCCTCGGCGCGCGCCTTCCAGTTGACTTCCAAGGGCCCTGCCACCCCGCTCTCCAGGCTCGCAGTCCCGCGACCCTCGAACAGAGTCCCCTCCCAGTGGGCGCGTCCGGTGCTTCTGATTGCCATGCGATTCCTTTGCTCGCGGGAGACCGACACTAACCCAGCCGGACTCGCGCTCGATCTCGTCAGCCGTGGGTGGGAAAGCCGAGATCGACCCCGCGGTGGATCGGATCGGCCCAACGGGAGATGACCACTTTCTGACGGCTGTAGAAGTGGACACCCTCCGGCCCGTAGATGGCGTGACTGCCGAAGATCGAGTTCTTCCATCCCCCGAAGGAGTAGAAGGAGAGGGGGACCGGGATGGGGACGTTGATACCCACCATGCCCACCTGCACCTCCCTCTGGAACTTGCGAGCGGCGCCGCCGTCATTGGTGAACACCGCGGTTCCGTTGCCGTAGGGGTTCTCGTTGATCAGCCGGATGGCTTCCTCGTAGTGCTCCATGCGCACGGTGGAGAGCACCGGGCCGAAGATCTCGTCGGTGTAGAT
>CAZAHX010000304.1:0-2731 GCA_964485005.1 uncultured Acidimicrobiaceae bacterium
GACTGCGGAGCGCGCTCGGCCCGCCGACATCGTCACCTCTTTCAACCCGATGACGGTGGCCGCGGTGAGGAGCTCGTTTCCCGAGGTGAGGACGGGTCTCGCCGTCGCTCTCGCCGGTGACCTCGAGGAGGCGGCACGTCTCTGCCATCTGGCCGGGCACGCCGTCCTGGCCCCCCATCAGGAGATGATCACCCGACCTGTGCACGAGCTGGGGCTCGAGGTCTACCCATGGACGGTCGACGACCCGGCTCGGGCAGGTGAGTTGGTCGAGCTCGGGGTGTCGGGCATCATTACCGACGACGCACCGCGGGTAGCCGCGGCGATTCGGAGTGGGACATGACCATCAAGGAAGAGCTGAGCGCCGAGTTACGCGAGGCCATCAAGAGCGGCGACAAGCTCCGCCGCGACGTCATCCGGCAGGTGGAGACCGAGGTGTCCACTGCGAGGAGTCGGGCCGACTTCACCGGTGACGTCGACGACGAGCTCTATCGCAGCGTGATCGTTGCATACGTCAAGAAGATGGAGAAGTCGAGGGAGGAATACCAGGGCCTAGGGGAGCGAGGTCAGGCCATGGCGGAGAAGCTGGGTTTCGAGGTCGACTATCTCTCCCGCTGGCTGCCTCAGATGCTGGGGGAGGAGGAGACCCGTCTCCTCGTCCGGGAGACGATCGAGGAGCTGGGAGTGGAGGGAGACGAGAAGACCGCGGGCAGGGTGACCGGGCATCTCATGAAGAGTCGTGGCGAGGACCTCGACGGCGCCCTGGTCAGCCGGGTGGCCCGCGAGGAGCTGGGCGGGGGTTGAACCCGCCCGACTACCAGCCCACGCTGGCCACGAGGTGGCCGGCACCATTCGACGACGACGGCTGGTGGTTCGAAGTCAAATGGGACGGTTACCGCGTCATCGTCTCCGTTGCAGAGGGGGAGATCCGGGCCCGTTCTCGACGCGGCCTCGACCTGCTCGAGCCCTTCCCCGAGCTGGGACGGCTTCAGATCCCCGCCGGTGTGGTGCTCGACGGCGAGGTGGTCGCCTTCGACGAGGAGGGTCGGCCCTCATTCTCGCTGCTGCAGCGGCGCACCGGCTTCGGAGGCCGGGGAACGGGGGCTCAGGTGGGAGTGAACCTGGTGGTCTTCGACATCCTCTTCAACCGCGAGCCGATCATCGCCGAGCCCTACGAGCGAAGGCGCGCCCTGCTCCACGACCTGGGGCTGGAGGCACCGATCCTGGTACCCGAACCCACGTCCGGCGCCGGCACCAGCCTGTACGAGGCGGTCAGGGCACAGGGCATGGAGGGCATCGTGGGGAAGCGGCTGGGCTCCCCCTACCAGCCGGGGAGGAGGTCCAGCGATTGGCGCAAGGTGTCGGTGCGGCAAACGTTGCTGGCGGTGGTCGGGGGCTATTTGCCCGGGGCGGGAGGACGCTCCGCCACCTTCGGCTCGGTGCTCGTCGGCCTGTACAAACCCGATGGGCTCCATTGGATCGCCGCGGTCGGCTCTGGTTTCGACGACTCGACGCTGAAGCTTTTCTCCGAGGCATTGAGCCAGTTGGAACGACCAACCAGCCCTTTCGTCAACGAGGTGGTAGCGCCCGGTCGCCCGGTGTGGGTGGAGCCGGGCATCGTGGTGCGGGTGGAGTACAAGGAGTGGACCCTGGACGACCATCTGCGGGCCCCGGTGTACAAGGGGGTGGAGAGGGTGGACCCCGAGACCGTTACCTGGGCTGACGAGGGGCCGAGCTAGTGGGTCGTCGCTAACCGGCCTTGGCTTGCTTCGACTTGGTGGCCTCAACCGACGCCTTGAGAGCGTCGAGCAGGTCGACCACCTTGGTGGGCTCCGGCGATTCGGCCGCGATCACGATCTCCTCACCGGCCACCTTCTTCGCCGCCAGCTCCTCGACGGTCTCCCGGGTGGTGTCCTGGAACTTCTCCTCCTCGAACGGTCGGGTGAGGTTGTCGATGAGCGATTCGGCCATCTCGACCTCTTCGGGTCGGATCTCGACGTCGGCCTCGAGCTCCTCGAACTCGGCGTCCCTGATCTCGTCGGGCCAGAACATGGTCTCCATCACGATCACGTCGTCGGTGACCCGGATCGTGGCCAGCTGTTGCTTCTCCCGGATCGACACCTTGGCGATGCCCACCCGGCCCTTCTCCTTCAGTGCCTCCTGGAGGATGCGGTAGGCCTTGATGCCGGTCTTCTCCGGGACCAGGTAATAGGACTTCTGGTACATCATCGGGTCGATCTCGGACTCGTCGACGAACTGGATCACGTCGACCAGCTTGTTCCCGTCGGGATTTGCCGACTCCAGCTCCTCGTCGGTGAACACCACATAGCGATCCTTCTCGAACTCGTACCCCTTGACGATGTCCTCCCAGGCGACCTCCTCCCCGTCGGCCTCGGCGACACGCTTGTAGCGAATGGGGGAGTGGTCCGTGGCTCGGAGCTGCTTGAACTTGGGGCTCTTGTTGTCGGTGGCGGTGTACATGCCCACCGGGATGGTGACCAGCCCGAAGTTGATGGCGCCTTTCCAGATGGCTCTAGGCATGCGGACAAGTCTATTTGATGCCGGGGACTGAACTTCGCGCAAAGGCGCGGAACCCGGTTGCACGTGCAACGGGTTGCGGAAAACGCAACCCGTTGCTATCGCAAGCAGAGCGTGGGCGGGGCCCGTAAGGCGGCCCTTTGCGCTCCCGGCAGGATTCGAACCTGCGCACCCGGCTCCGGAGGCCGGTGCTGTG
>CAZAHX010000305.1:0-2720 GCA_964485005.1 uncultured Acidimicrobiaceae bacterium
GACTCCTCGAGCTCGTCGACCCCCAGGATCTCGATCTCGCCCCTGACGCTCTCCCCCCACTGCGGGTCGGCCGCCAGCTTCTCCAGCTCGTCCCGCATCACCTCCAGGGCCCGATCGACATCGGTTTGGTAAGACACCGCGATGTCGATGACCGGCTGGGCGAAGTCGCTGGTGAAGTTGGAGGCCACTTTGATCTGGCCATTGGGCACGTAGTGGACATTGCCCTCCAGGTCACGGAGGACGGTGACCCGCAGCTGGATGTCCTCCACGTTGCCGCTGGTATCGGCGATGGTCACCACGTCCCCGATGCGGAACTGGTCCTCGGCGAGGATGAAGAAGCCGGCGATGAGATCCTTGACCAGATCCTGGGCCCCGAACCCGATCGCTGCCCCGACGACGGTGCCAACCGCCAAGAACGGGGTGAGGCTGAATCCCCAGACGGCGAAGACCACGAGGATCGTGAGCGCGCCGAGGGCGATCACCACCACCCGCCGCATCATCAGCCAGAGGGTCGCCGCTCGAGCCGCCGTCTCCAGCCCCCGCTGCTCGGACCGGCTCACCCACCTCGTCCCGAGACGAAGGGCCAGCCAGTAGCCGACGGCCGCCGCGGCCAGGATCACCAGTGACCGGATCAGGTTCTCCGTTGTTTCAGGCGAGAGCTCCAGGGGCATCACTGCGGCGAGGTTAACGACCGTCCATCGAGCGCAGGGCCAGGGCCAAATCGGTCAGGGCGGCGTTGGCCCTGGCCCGTCGGCGCAGCAGGGACCGCACCGGGGCCAGAACCGCCTCGGAGAGGGGCGGATCGGTTCCCTCTGTCGCCCTACGGACGTGGATCGGGATCCTGGTTGCCAGCTTCGCGATCTCGGCGCCAATGACTCTGCCTGCGCCGGCAGCCAGGTCGGCGAGAAGGACGGTGAGCGCCGCGGCCGCCTTCGTCTCCTCTCCCCCGGCGATGGCGGCCTCCGCCGCCTCGATGGCCCGGGCTCCCCTTTCCTCGAAGTCGAGCCCCCCACCACCGGTGGCGGCGAGCAATGACGCCACGCCCTCCACAAGATCGGCGTGGAGCTTGCGATAAACGCCGGCCCGGGTGCCGGCCCGCTCCTGCAGGGTGGAGAGAAGTGCCTCGATCCCCTGAGGCGGCCCGGCGGGGGGGTCGGCCGCCGTCACCACCAGGGCAGGCTCCTCGATCCCGTCCTCGGCGAGGGCCACGCCGAGGTCGGCGGTCACCCTCCGGGTGGTCTCCTCATCGAGCCGGTCGGATTGGTTGAGGGCGAAAACGAACCGCGAGCCGTGGCGGGAGAGACGTCTCAGCTGCTCGTGATGCAGGGTGGCGTCGCGGTACTTCTCGGGGTCGATGACCCAGACCACCGCATCGACCACCGGGAGGAGCCTCTCCACCTCGAGCCGATGGCCCACCTCGACACTGTCGGTGTCGGGCATGTCGATCAGACAGAGCCACTCGTACCGGCCCTCGTGATGGATCTCCATCACCCCCAGCTCGTGGAGGTAGCCGTCGAGGGTCTCCCCGGCGCCGGCGGGCACCACCGCCACCGGAGCCGCGGTGGTGGGTCGGATCCCCCCGGTCTCAGCGATCTCGACTCCCATGACGGCGTTGAGGAGACTCGACTTGCCCGATCCGGTTCCGCCGACGAGGGCGGCCACCGTCACCTCCTCGGGATAGGCGAGCCGGAGCCTGGCGTCTCTCACCGTGGCGGCCGTCGAGCGAACCAGGTCTTCGTCCACCACGCCGGCACAGGCCGCGATCGCCAGGTCGGCCTTCTCGAGAAGACCGGACCACTCCTCACGCATCGGCGAAGGTCAGCCTCGCATTCACCCGGGTGATCAGGTCCTGGACGTCGGAGATGGCCCCCCGCCCGGCGATGGCCTCGAGTTGGGCCGAGGCGACCATGGTGAGCTGGGAGAAAGCCACCGACAACCGACTCTCCAGGTCGGTCCGGGCGCTCTCGGTGATGACGGCCTCCCGGGGCCCCAGCACGCTCTCCGCAGTGGCAGCCTCCCCCGAGCCCAACGATCGCGTCACCAGGATCGCAGCGGCAACATGACGATCCTTCCGCCCCGTACCTTCGGTCACCCGACGGATGTGGGCCAGCCAGCCGTGGATGGCGGTGGCCATCGTGACCAGGGCGGGCTCGATCACCACCCCGCCTTGCGCTGCGGGCAGGAGGGACTCCAGCTCCAGGGTGGTGGCTCGCAACTCCGTCTCCACCACCGAGGCGAGACGGGCCGATACCAGGTCGAGCCAGTTGAGAAGAGCAGGCTCGGGCAGGGCGCGCCGGTTAAGTCTGAGGAGCCGTCGCACCAGGCCCGCTGGCGGCAACGGCGGCGAGAGGTCGTCGAGTATGCCGTCGAGCTCGATCCGGGCCCGGCCCCTCTCCACCACCGCCTCGATCCGGTCGTGCTGGAGGGAGACGAGACGGGCCAGCCCCTGCAGCCCCTCGCCGAGACGGATGGCGTCCCCGAGCACGGTGGCGGCGACCCGCATCCCCGCCAGCCGGCCCTCGTCCATCTCGTCGGCGAGGGCATGGAGACGGTGGGAGAGCTCTTTGACCGCGAGACTGGGAACGCGTCCCTTCTCCTGGCCCCGTCGCTGCTCACGTTGCGAAAGACCCGCGCCAGATCGCGCACTTGCTGCAGTACGCCGTATTCCCAGCTGGGGATGTTGTCGAGGAGGACGCCCGGCGGCAGTCGGTCGTTCGTCA
>CAZAHX010000306.1:0-2698 GCA_964485005.1 uncultured Acidimicrobiaceae bacterium
CCACGGAGGAGCAGTATCGCGACGACCTCGGGCGCCGTCGCCGCAAGGCATGGGCATTCCGCATGTTCTGTCTGGCAATGCTGACGATCGCTGTCCTGGCGCTGGCCACACTGCTCTACACCATCGTCAACGACTCGTTCGGGCTGGTGGCTGTTGTCAACGAGAACGACCCCGCAAACATCGTGTCCGGGCTGGGCTATGACCCCGAGGTCACGTCTCTCGACGAGTTGAGCTACGACGAGTTGGTCGGCTTGCTACAAGCCAACGTGACCAGTGGCGTCGGGCGTCGTCTGGAGCGCGAGCAGCGTTTCTACGAAGACCGCCTGGTCTTCGAATCCGAGGCCGTCTGGGCGGAGATCTGCGCCTCCCCCGACTCCCCTCCCGGGTGTTCGGTCGGGCCCCGGGGCCAGGCCGATCTGGTTCAACTCGTCAACGAGAGGGTGGTACGGCCCGATGTCATCGCCACCCACCGGTTGGTCCCCTCGCTCCTCGACCCCGGTGGGTTCGAGACGGCGGTGGCTGCCGGGTTCGAGGCGGGGCGTTTCCCCGATCTGAGCCCGGAACAAGTCTCGATCGAGTGGCGAGCCTGGTTCAACCCGACATTTCTGATGACTCCGCAGAGCTCAACTCCCGAGATCGCCGGGATCCGCACTGCCATACTCGGATCCGCCTGGCTGGTGATGATCACGATCGTCTTTGCCGTGCCTCTCGGGGTGGGAGCCGCCATCTACTTGGTGGAGTACGCCAGGCCGACCCGGCTCAACGACTTCATTCAGACCAACATCAACAACCTGGCCGGAGTCCCCTCGATCATCTACGGGATGCTCGGTCTGGCCGTGTTCGTGCGAGTCCTAGAGCCCTTCACCTCGGGAGCACTCTTCACCGATGGGGTGCCTCCGTCGGACAACGGGCGGACGGTGGTCGCTGCAGGCATGACCCTGGGGCTTCTCACCCTTCCTGTGGTGATCATCAGCGCCCAGGAGGCGTTGAAGGCGGTGCCGGACTCGCTCCGTCACGCCGGGCTCGCCCTCGGTGCCACCCGGTGGCAAACGGTCCGCAGCCAGATTCTCCCGGTGGCGTTGCCCGGGATCCTCACCGGGACGATCCTGGCGGTGGCCCGTGCGGTCGGGGAGACCGCTCCCCTCATCCTGGTGGGGGCAGCATCGTTCATTACCACCGATCCGACCGGGCCGTTCTCAAAGTTCACAGCTTTGCCGATCCAGATCTTCCAGTGGACTTCCTTCCCCCAACAGGAGTTCCGCAACATCGCAGCTGCTGCCAGCATCGCGCTGCTCCTGCTGCTGCTCACCCTGAACGCCGCCGCCGTGATCCTTCGCAACCGATATTCCAGGAGAGCCGAATGAGCAACGAGATCTCGACCGAAACCACCATGAGCAGCCTGATCGAGGAACGCCGAGGCGAGCAGGCGACAGCCGGGGACTCGGCTCCGGAGCCCAGCGGCCCGGAGGCCGTGATCCGGACCACGGGGATGTCAATCTCTTACGGCAGCTTCCTGGCCGTGGCGGACGTATCGCTCGAGTTCGGCCGGAACCAGATCTCGGCTCTCATCGGCCCGTCGGGATGCGGCAAGTCGACGGTGCTGCGATCGCTGAACCGGATGAACGACCTCATCCCCACGGCCCGGACCGAAGGGGAGGTCTACTACCACGGTGAGAACATCTACGCCGACGGCGTCGACCCCGTCGAGGTGCGCCGTACCATCGGAATGGTGTTCCAAAAGCCCAACCCCTTCCCCAAATCGATCTTCGACAACATTGCCTGGGGGGCGAAAGTGAACGGGTTCCGAGGCAGTCGGTCGGAGATGGAAGGCCTCGTCCAGGAGGCTCTGGAGGGGGCCGCCCTCTGGGAGGAGGTCAAGGACAAGCTCGGGGAGTCGGGATACTCCCTCTCCGGAGGCCAGCAGCAGCGGTTGTGCATCGCCCGAGCAATCGCCACGAAACCCGACGTGGTCCTGATGGACGAGCCCTGCTCCGCCCTCGACCCGATCGCCACTCTGCGCATCGAGGAGTTGATGCTCGAGCTCAAGGAGAACTACTCGATCATCATCGTGACCCACAACATGCAGCAGGCGGCGCGGGTGAGCGACAAGACCGCCTTCTTCAACGTGAAACTGGACGACACGGGCATGCGCACCGGTCGTCTGGTCGAGTACAGCTCCACGGAGCAGCTCTTCACCGCTCCCCGTGAGAAGGACACCGAGGACTACATCACCGGGAGGTTCGGATGACCGACATCAAGGACACCAACGTCCATTTCCACCAGGAGCTGGAGGAGTTGGAGAGGAAGGTTCTTTCGATGGTGGACCGCGCCGAGCACATGGTCGGGATGGCCGTCGAGGCGGTGACCCACGACGACGTCGATCTCGCTGGCCAGGTCATCGCACGCGACGACGGCATCGATGCCACCTACGCCGAGGTACACCAGGACTGGACCGCGCTCATGGCGAGGAATCAGCCGCTCGGATCGGACCTGCGCCGAATGGCTGTACTCATCCAGCTCAACGTCACCTTCGAGCGTATGGGCGACCAGTGCGTCAACATCGCCAAGATCGCCCAGCTCAACGAGGGGCTGCCGCGGGTGGAACGGATCTGTGAACAGGTTCGGGAGATGGGAGATCTGGTCCGTCCCATGATCCGGACTGCGATCGAGGCCTATCTCCGCGGCGACGTCGACGAAG
>CAZAHX010000307.1:0-2688 GCA_964485005.1 uncultured Acidimicrobiaceae bacterium
CGACCAGGACCGGCGGCCTTGCCGCGGCGGCGAAGGCCGGGGCCCCACCGGCCGGCACCGGCTCGGGCTGGGGTACCTCGACCACGACTTCGGGAGCAGCAGCGGGGGCGGCCGCCGGTTCCGGCTCGGCGGCGTCAGGCTGCTCGGGGGCCTCCGCGGCCGGCTCTTCGGGCTCGGCCTCCTCGGGTTCGGGCGAAGGCGCCGCGGCCTCGGGAGGTGGGGCGTCGCCCGCCCAGCCCGCGAGGATCTCATCGACGTCGGCTCCCGTCTCGGCGGCCCGGGCCTCGGCCGATCTCTTGGCCAGGGCCTCGGGGATGCCCAGCGCTGTCGCCGCCTTCTCCAGGAGCTCACTCATCAGACGCGCCCACAGGTACCAAGATCTCCTGGGTCGTTGCCTCGCCGCGGGTCATGGTGCCCAGGACGGCGGACACGTAGGCCAGGTGGCCGGAGAGCGTCACCGCGGCGAACCCGATGGCGAGGAGCCACAGGGCCTGGACCGAACCGCCCGATGACCGAGCCCACCCCTCCCCGGCGTCGATGAAGGCGGCCGAGTTAGATCCACCGATCCAGCCATAGCCGGTGAGGAGGGCGGCGCCGCCCATAGTGACGACCACCCCGATGACCCCGACCACGGTGAGCCGGACGAAAGACCTTGCGCGTGCCGGAGTGTGGAGCCGGCGACCGGTCACACGGGGAACGGCGGAGAACGCTGACGCTGCCACCAGCAGTGGACCCACGCCGGCCAGGAAGGCGTATTCGATCGCCTCCCAGAATGCGGTGAGGGCCACGACCGAGGCCACCGATCGGAACCCGGCGAATGCGGCCAGCAGAGCAACTCCGGCTCCGAGATAGAGCCCGGTTATCCCGGCGAGCACACCTGGCCTCTCCCCGAGCTTCGCCCACGAGCCCTCGAGGCTGAGCGAGACGTTGGCTGCGTTGACCATGGCCCCTATCGGGAACGCCAGCCCCAGGGCGGCGGCAACCCCGGCTAGCCAGGTGGGCCCGGGACCAAAAACGAGCTGGGCCGCGCCCCACCATCCGGCGGCGATACCCAACGACCAGAATCCGACCAGGGCGAGCTGACGGCTGGCCAGCGGGACGTCGAGCTCCCGGGCGACCGAGAAGTAGACGAGACCGGTGCCCACCGTGAACAGGAACATGGTGACGAATCCCGCCATGAGGAGCACGTCTGCGTAGGCCATGGTCACCGAGGAGACGAAGGGAAGATCCCCGGTGAAGTGAGCCAGATAGAGAAGAGGTAGCCAGGTGACACCTCCGAGGACGAACCAGAGCGTGACGAACATCCTGGGCTCCTCGCGGCTCAGGATGCTCCCTGTAATCACCAGGAAGGGAACGGCGAGCGCTCCCAGCATGGGGAGGTCGAGCCACCAGGGGAGCGACAGGGGAGTGCGCCCGTCGCCGAGGCCGAGGGCGATGGCGGCAAGCCCGGCCAACACCAGGGTGGCGATGGCGGCGAGCCCGACCCCGGCGAGCTCGGGCCGCCACAGACGGGCCCCGGTGAGCCTGGGCACGGTGTAGTAGACCCCGCCGAGCAGGGAGAGGACACCGAACCCGATCATCAGGGTGAGGTTGGCCATGGGCTCGAGCCGCCCGTAGGTGAAGGGGAAGATCCCGTCGAACCGGATCGACAAGAGGGCGAGGATCTCCGCGACGCCTCCCAGGACGAGGAATGCGGCCCCGGCCACGAAATGCGCCGTCGCGATGCGATCGCCCCCTTCCGCTGGGGTGGCCCTGATGTGCTGGTCGTCAGCCAACCGAATCCCTCATGGACGAGACGGCGGGAGCATAACGACTTCCCAAGTCTGCCCCGGCACTACCCTCGCCTTATGGGAGGGCTTCGGGTTCCCGGCCTAGGGTCGACCTGTGGTAGAAACCCACCGACAGCCGCCCTGACCAATCTGGATGCGGAGAGAGATGTACCGCCTCGCCGAATTGAGTGACAGTCGTCGCAAGCAGATCGGTTGGGCGCTGCTCCTGGCGGGGCTCGCCGGTCTCATCCTCGGTGTGATCTGGATCCACTGGTCGTCATTGCCCCGCACCGAGATCATCGACGGTGTGGAGACCGAAGTGGTGGTGGACTATCTCAACTGGTTCCCCAGGGGCACGCTGTGGAAGGGCATCGGCTACCTGATCGTTCTCGGTGCCACCACTCTCTTCCTGGTGGGATCGGTCTTCCTGCTGGTCCTCAATCAACCGATGACCTGGGCTCGGGCCGCAGTGGCCGGTTTCATCGCCTGGATTGCCTTCGTCTTCTACTTCGGAATGGTGCCCTCGGAGTGGCTCAACTACGCGCAGACCGATCTCGACTGGTCGGCGCAGCGAGTCGCCGTCAGCATCCCGTCCGCCCTGATGCTGGGCAACCAGGTTGACATCAGCTGGGCGGTGATCAAGGACTCCATCCAGATGGGCTACAGCCTCGGCTTGCTGGGGGTGGCTGCGCTGCTCGCGATTCAGATCCAGAAGATGCGCGAGGGCCGGCCGGCCGAGGCCGACCGTGTCGAGAAAGTCTCCCCCTATGGGCGGCGGCTGGTGAGGGGTGAGGGCTGATGCCCAAAGGTGTCATCGACGAGACCCCTCCCTTCCGGGACGACTACCAGCTCACACAGGTCGAAGGGGACTACTTCAAGGACAAGCTGCGCCCCAAGCAGTTCCTCCACATCGACCAGT
>CAZAHX010000308.1:0-2684 GCA_964485005.1 uncultured Acidimicrobiaceae bacterium
CTCACGCACCCTCACCTTGAGGTTCTCGCCCTCGTTGAGGTAGTCCTCGACCCGCTCGACTCGCTTGGAGCCGTCGATCCTGGAGATGTGGAGCAGACCGTCCCGTCCCGGGAGGATGTTGACGAAGGCGCCGAACTTGGTGATGCTCACCACCTTGCCCTCGTAGATCTCGCCCACCTCGGCGGCCGGCGGGAAGGCGATCTGCATCACCCGCTCCTTGGCGTCGGCGAGGACCGCGGCGTCGTTGGAGGCGATCCGGACGATTCCGTGACCCTCGTCCTCGTCGATCTCGATGGTGGCGCCGGTCTCCTCCTCGAGCTCGCGGACCACTGCGCCCTTGGGACCGATGACCTCCCCGATCTTGTCCTTGGGGATCTGGATGGCCTCGATCCGCGGCGCCCACTGGTTCATCTCGGTGCGCGGCTCGGCGATCACATCAGCCATCGCCTTCAAGATGTGGAGGCGGGCCTCCTTGGCCTGGCGCAGCGCCGACTCGAGCACCGAGGAGGGAAGACCCTTGATCTTGGTGTCCATCTGGAGGGCGGTGATCACGTCGGCGGTGCCTGCCACCTTGAAGTCCATGTCGCCCAGTGCATCCTCGGCTCCGAGGATGTCGGTGAGGGTGACGAACTCGCCGTCGTGGTGGATGAGACCCATGGCGATGCCGGCGACGGCATCGCTGATGGGCACCCCGGCGTCCATCAGGGAGAGCGACGAGGCGCACACCGACGCCATCGACGTCGACCCGTTCGAGGTGAGCACCTCGGACACGAGCCGGAGGGCATAGGGGAAGTCCTCGACGGAAGGCACCACCGGGAGCAGCGCCTTTTCGGCGAGGGCCCCATGACCGATCTCCCGTCGCTTCGGTCCCCGCATGAACCCGGCCTCTCCGGTGGAGAAGGGGGGGAAGTTGTAGTGGTGCATGTACCGCTTCGACTCGGCAAGCGCCAAGGTGTCGAGCATCTGCTCCATCTTGAGCATGCCCAAGGTGGTGATGTTCAGCACCTGGGTCTCGCCCCGCTGGAACAGCCCGGAGCCATGGGTGCGCTCCACCACTCCCACTTCGACGGAGAGCGGCCTGATCTCGCCGGCGCTGCGCCCATCGAGACGGACGCCCTCTTCGACGACGCGTCTGCGGGCGATCTCCTTGAGGACCGATTTGAAGGCCCGCTTCGCCTGGGTGAGGGCAAGGGTGTCATCTTCTGCGATGCCCAGCTCGGCGATGACCTCTTGCAGAGCCGCGGCCTCGGCGTCGTTCCGCTCCTGCTTGCCGGGGAGACGGATCAGCTCGGCGATCTTCGCTGTGGCGATCTCCGACACTCGGGAGCGCATCTCCTCGGTGTAATCCACGGACTGTGGCCACTCCACCTCGGGAATCTCGACCTGGGAGGCCAGCTCGAGCTGGAGATCGATGAGCTGGGCGATGTACTGCTTGGACTCCTCGAGGCCACGAGCGACAGTCTCCTCGTCGGAGGGGGTGTCGCCGTCGGCGACGAGACGAAGCCCGTCCTCGGTGGCGCCGGCCTCGACCATGACGATGTCGATCTCGCCGTCATCGTTGCGCCGACCCGCCACCGCGATCTCGAACACCGACTCCGTGAGATCACTCTCGGTCGGGAAGGGCACCCACTCACCCTTCTTGAGACCGAGACGGACGGCCCCGATGGGACCCTGGAACGGAATCGGGCTCACGGTGAGGGCCGCGGACGCCCCGTTGAGGGCGAGCACATCGAAGGGGTTCTCGTGATCGACCGAAAGCGAGGTGACCACGATGTGGGTCTCGTTGCGGAAGTCGTCGGCGAACGAAGGGCGCAGGGGGCGGTCGATCAGCCGGTTGGTGAGGATGGCCTGCTCCGACGGTCGGCCCTCACGACGGAAGAACGATCCGGGAATGCGACCGACCGAATACATGCGCTCCTCGAAGTCCACGGTGAGCGGGAAGAAGTCGATCCCCTCCCTGATGCTTCGATTCGCGGTCGCGGTGACCAGCATCTCGGTTCCGCCGATCTTGCCCACGACGGCTCCGTCGGCGAGACGGGCCAGTTTTCCGGTGCGGAGGCTGATCTCCTTGTCGCCGATCTGGGTTTGTACTGATACTTCGGGCACTGAATGCTCCTTTGCTTTCTTTGCTAGGGGAGCCGCGCCCGTTGGCAGTAGTCATGCCTCCACCTCGGCGAGGCATCGCCACTGTCAACCGGGTTGGCTCCGTCTTTGGTCCGGATGAGCCCGGAAAAATCCGAGGAGCGGATGATCCGCCCCTCGGGGAAACCTGTCAGCGTCTCAAGCCAAGCTTGGCGATGAGACTCCGATATCGCTCCACGTCCTCACGACGCAAGTAGTCGAGCAGCCGTCGTCTCTTGCCGACCATGAGCAACAGACCGCGACGACTGTGGTGATCGTGCTTGTGATCACGCAGATGCTCGGTGAGGTGGTTGATCCTCTCGGTGAGAAGGGCGACCTGCACCTCTGGTGAGCCGGTGTCGCTGTCGTGTGTGCCGTATTCGGCGACGATTTCGGATGCTGTCTTCATTGCGCGTTTGGAACCTGACGAATCAGGGATCGCCCTGAACTGTAACAGCAGCGAGTCTTCAACCAACATTTGGCGCGACTACCCCCAGGGCGCGACGTGTCTCCCGCACGTCCTCCCCGATCTGCTCGACCAGGGCCCCCACCTCTTCGAACTC
>CAZAHX010000309.1:0-2670 GCA_964485005.1 uncultured Acidimicrobiaceae bacterium
GAGCAGCGCTTCCATCGCCTCGAGCTCCTCCATGAATGGCAGGGCGGTCTGGGCGACCTCGATTGACTCCTCCGCCCGGTCGGCGAGGAACAACGACCGGGAAGTCTCCTGGGCCAGGGCGATCCAGTACGGGTCGGGAGAGGGCGTGACCCACCGATAGAGCTCGGACGTCAGCCCTGCCGCCTCTTCCGCCTCGAAGGTGGCCGACATGATGAAGGACATCGTGGTTACGGCTCGCATCTCCATGGCGAGGTCCCCGGTGTCCCGTGCCCAGTCACGCACCTCCCGGGCCAGAGCCAACCCCTTGTCCTGGCGGCCGGTACGCGACAGACACTCCGCCGCGGCGAGACGTAGCGAGTTCTTCTCCTCGACATCAGCTGCCATGTCGGCGGCCCTCTGGTAGAGGTTCGCCGCCTGGGCGTCGGATTTGAGCTCCTCGGCTCGCTCCGCCGCGTCGACGACGGCACGACAGGCCCTCTTCACCAGCTCCTCGTTGCCCGGATCGGTCTCCACGGCATCGGCATAGTGGCTGGCCACCACGCCGGCGAGCTCTGGCTCCCCCAAGGACTCAAACATCTCGGCAACGGCGAGATGGCGCGAGACCCGCTCCTGCCGGGAGAGACGCCCGTAGGCCACCTCACGGATCAGCCCCTGCACGAACCGGTATTGCCCTCGCTCAGGCGATCTGGGGTTCTCATCGAACTCGAGGATCTCCTGGCGGGCCAGATCTGCCAAGACGGCCTCAACCTGCTGGGGCGGTTCGCCACGTACCCGGGCTACCGAGTCGAGGGTGAAGGTGAGGCCAAGAACCGACGCATCTCGGAGGATCGCTTGGGCCTCGGCGCCGAGCCGGTCGATACGAGCTCCGATGATGGCGCTGACCGAGTCCGGAATCGGGATCTCCGCATCCTCACCGCTGAAGACGAAACCGTCCCCCTTCCGCACCAATTGGCCGGTGTTGAGGAGCATGCGGATGAACTCGACGGCATGGAGTGGAACCCCGGCGGCTCGGGCGACGACCCGGGAGACCATGGCCTCAGGAAGGCCGGGGGCGAGGCCGGAAACGAGCTGACCTATGGACTCGTCGTCGAGACGGCTGAGATGCATCGACAGCGACCGCTTGCGGCTCGCCACCCAGGTGGGGCGTCGTTCCAACAGGTCTGGTCGGGCCAAACAGAGCACCAGGATCGGGCTCGAGGTCGTTCTCTCAACCAATTCCTCGATGAAGTCGAGCAACCCCTCATCGGCCCAATGCAGATCCTCGAACACCATCAGTGTCGTCCCCTTCTCCGCGATCGCCTGGAAGAAGGCCCGTAAGGCGGCGAAATGCTCGGAACGATCACCTGGCGGGTTGGGGGCGAGGCCGATGACGGCGGCGAGCCGGGGCTCGATCCAGCGCTGGTCATCTTCGGCCGGTACGAACTCGGCGACCATGGCACGCAGCTTGGTCCTAGCCTTAGCCGGGTCTTCCCCCTCGGTGATCCCGCTTCGCTGTCGGATCATCTCCCCGAGCGCCCAGAAGCTCACCCCCTCTCCATAGGAAGGCGAGCGGCCCCGGTGGTAGTAGATGGGCTCGGTGATCCCGTCGATGTAGCGGATCAGCTCCACGGAGAGACGCGACTTGCCGATGCCGGCCTCGCCGATGATGGAGACCAGCCGCGCTCGGGTCTCCCGCGAGGTGGCGTGGAGTTGGTCCTTGAGGAGACGAAGTTCGTCGTGGCGACCAACGAAGGGGCCTTCGAGCAGGTCCCCGGTGGTGCGAGCAGTGGAGAGGGCGATAACACGGACCGCCTCGAACACGTCGACCGGGATGTCCTTGCCCTTGACCACCTGCTCCCCGACCTGGCGGAACTCGATCGCTCCTTCGGCCAGGTCTCTGGTCCCGGCGCCGACGTAGACCCCACCGGGCGGGGCGCTCGACTGGAGCCGTGAGGCGGTGTTGACCAGATCGCCCACTACGAGACCCTGTTCGTTGCCTCCCGAGCCGACCGAAGCCTCTCCTGACAGCACTCCGGCCCTTGCCGACAGCTCAGGTATGTCGATCTCCTCCCCAAGAGCGGACACCATGTCGACCAGCTCGAGGGCGGCCCGGGTAGCTCGCTCGGCATCGTCCTCGTGGGCGCCAACCGCGCCCCAGACGCCCATGACGGCGTCACCGATGAACTTGTCGGTGGTGCCGCCATAGCGGCCGATGATCTCCCGGCACTTCTCGTAGAAGCGAGTGAGCATGCTCCGGACGTCTTCGGGGTCGCGCCCCTCCGAGAAGGTGGTGAAGCCAACCAGGTCGGCGAAGAGGACCGACACCAGTCGTCGCTCCCCCGGGTCGGCGCTCGGCTCGGGCGTCCGGTCTGCTTCGGGAGCGGATAGCGGGGTTCCGCAGTTGAAACAGAACTTGTTGGTGGATGCGTTCTCGGTCTGGCAGTTGGGACAGACCCGATTCAGTGAGCTCCCACATTCGGGGCAGAAGGAGTGGTCAGCCGCGTTGTCGGCGCCACACTTGTCACAGGTGACCATCGATTCCCTCTTCCTATTTGGCCCCCGGGCAGACTATCCGCTGAGGCGGTCGGCGGCTAGCGCTTCGGCGGTGGGGTGAGCCCGTCGACGGCGGCGGCCCAATCGTCGGGAAGGACCACAGAAGAAGGTCTCGACATGAGACGCAGGAACAGATCA
>CAZAHX010000310.1:0-2669 GCA_964485005.1 uncultured Acidimicrobiaceae bacterium
TTCGTGCTGCCCTGGATCGTTCTGGTCACCATGACATCGAGATCGGGTGCGTTTCGCGAGTTCTACTCCACCAGCGCGGGTATCGCGGTGGTGGTCCTGGGAGGGGTGATGAGCCTCATCGGGATCTGGATTGCCTCCCGTCTCGGGGGTCATCCGGAAGAACCGAGGGTCTTCGCCGGGAAGGGGTCATGAGCGGTCTCGCCCTACTCGCGTCGCTTCTGACCGCGTTGGCGGCCGCCCTGGTGGCGTTTACGGTCGCGCCGCCCCCCCGCCGTCTACACGAGCGGGTGTACCCATATCTGTCCCCGACCTTGGTTGGCCTGGCCCGACCAGCACCTTCCGGGATGCTCGGGTCTGTGTTCGGGCCCATCTTGAGGGACGTGGCAGACCGGTTGGGGAGGACGCTCGACCGGGCCGGCTCCATGGTGACCCTGACTCGGCTGCGTCAGGCGGGATGGTTCAAGGGGCTCCCCGAGCCCGAGATGGTGGTCTCCTACAGGCTCCTCCAACTCAGGTCTCTGGCGGCTTGGATCGGAGCGGCACTGATCCTGGGGCAGGTCCTGGAGGCGACAGCTGCGGTCAGGATGGTCCTTCTCACGCTGGCGGCAGTGGTCGGCGCCACGCGGACGAGAGGACGGTTGGAGAGGGCGGTGACGGAGCGACGGGAGCTGATGAGGATCGAGATCTACACCGTCAACCAGTTGCTGGCGATGAGGGTGAGAGCGGGAGGCGGAGTAATTCAGGCGGTCAAGGGAATCGTGGAGCGGGGTTCCGGAGGTGTCATCGGGGAGCTCCAGGAGGCCCTGCGTCTCCACCGCGCCGGTTGGCCGGGACCCGATGCCTTCCGGCGGATAGCCGAGCTGACCCCGGAGCCGTTCTGCGCACGGACATACCGCCTCCTTGCCACCGCCGAGGAGCGGGGCGCCGACCTCGCCGATGCGCTTCTCTCCCTTTCCGAGGACGTGCGGGAGACGCGGCGTGAGACCGTGAAACGGGCCGCCACCAAGCGCCGGGCGGCGATGCTTGTGCCCACCATCGCGATCCTCGCCCCGGTGCTCATTCTCTTCGTGGCGGCCCCTCTTCCCTATCTGATAACGAGCTGGCAATGAAAGGAGCAGGCATGTTGGACGCGATCCGGGCCCGGGCACGTGAGCTGGGCGACGACGACCGTGGCTTGAACACGGCCGAGCTGATGGGCAACGCCGCATTGGCGATCGCCGCCTTGGTGGTGATCTGGGGAGCGCTGCAAGCGCTCGGGGTCGATCTCGTCGAATGGATCAGGGCGCAGTTGATCGGGGGTTGAGCGACAGACCACTCGAACGGGGGATCAGCTCCGTCCAGTTTCTGTTGGCCTCGGCCCTCTCCCTGATCGTCTTCCTAGCCTTAGCCAACCTCGTGGCCGTGCAATACGGGCGGGGAGCGATTCGGTCGGCCCTCGACCAAGGGGCTCGATCGGGTGCGGTCGTCGGCTCCACGCAACTCTGCGAGGCGACCGCTCGCGACGTTCTCTCCCAACTCCTCGGGGGCTCGATGGGCGACTCGGTGAGCGTCGTCTGCCAGGTCCGTGACGGGCTCATGACCGCTTCGGGGAGCGCCGTATTCGAATCGTGGACCCCACTCAGTGGCGACTTCGAGATATCCGTGTCAGGCGAGGCCGCCATGGAGCACGGCCGATGACCGATCGTGGTCATGCCGCGGTAGAGCTCGCACTGGCTGTTGGCGTCTTGCTGCTACCTGTCGCCCTGGTGGTGAGTTCATTCGGGCCCTGGTTGGAGCGCCGCGTCCTCGCCGCGTCGGCGGCGGCCGAGGCGGCCAGGGTCGCGGTCATCGAGTTGGATCACGGGAGCGGTGCGGCGGCAGTGGGTCGGGCGGTCGTTTCTCACGGGCTCTCCGAGGACCTGGTGAGGCTCGGCTGGTGCGGATCCTCCACGGGGCCGCTGTGGGCTCCTAAGGGGTCATGTTCGCTGACCAGGGGGTCATCGGCGCTGGCTGTGGTCGAGGTCTGGGTACCCCTCGTCAAGACGCCTTGGGGAGATGTGGGCGGTCTCTGGGTGAGGGCAAGCCATTCCGAGCCGGTCGATCTCTTCCGGAGCCTGCCGTGAAATCCGAAAAGGGCTCGGTGACGGTCTGGATGCTCGGCCTCTCGTTGCTGCTGCTCCTCTTCGGAGGGCTGGCCATCGACTTCTGGAGGGGTCTCGCTCTGCAGCGTGAGTTGGCCGCGGTCGCCGACTCGGCAGCTATCGCCGGCGCCGCGGGGATCGACGTCGACCAGTATCGGGAGACGGGTTCGGTGGTGCTCGACCCCGCATCGGTTCGGGAGCTCGCCTCCAGCTCGATCGCTGCTCAGGACGCCGAGGTCTCCGGTGTCCTCATCTCAACGGCACCCGGTGGGGAGCGTGTCACGGTCACGGTGGAGGGGGTGGTCGAACTCGGGTTACTCGGAGTATTCGTCGACCAAAGCGAGCCTCTCTTGGTCCGGGCGACGGCCACCGCGCTGCCCAGATTGGTGCCCTGAGGACTTTCGCACTGAACCGGGCCTGCGATTAATCTCAAGGCTCAACCCCGTGTCATTGCGATGACACGCGTTCGGGGGTGGTGTAATAGGTAACACGACAGGTTCTGGCCCTGTTATTGAGGGTTCGAGTCCTTCCCCCCGAGCCAGGAGTCGA
>CAZAHX010000311.1:0-2665 GCA_964485005.1 uncultured Acidimicrobiaceae bacterium
ACGGGTGCTCGACGAGCACGGAAACCCGACTCTCGACGATGGTGAGGCCAATGCCCTGCTGAGAGTGATCAACGAAGCCCGGCTGGCACTCGGCGCCCGGCTCGGAGTCGAGGTCGAGTCGGATCTTGACGACCTGCCCGAGGACAGCCGTCAGGTGCTCGACTATCTGGGCTGGTTGCTCGAGGAGCTCACGGTCGAGCTGAGCCGATCTTTGTGATGGGCGCCCCAGCCCGGGAGCTGTGTAGCTTCGGATGGGGATGACGTCGTCCGTCACCGGCGACCCGATCGCCGATCTGAGGAGCCGCCATGGCTCTCTGATCTCGCTCTATGCCGAGCGTCCCAGTCCCGGGGGATTCGGAGCCCTCCTCTCCGACTTGGTCAAGCCGATTCGCGAGCTGGCCGAGGGCCGTGAGCGCCGGGTCGAGAAGAGCCTGATCAGCGATGCGGACCGCATCCACGACCTTGCCGACAATCTCGAGCTCGACTCGGCCCCGGCGTACGCGGTCTTTGCCTCCACGTTGGACGAGGTGTTTCGAGTGGAGCCCTTGGGGCACGGCGTGCCCAATGTGGCCATGGTGGGCCCCCGCCCCTACCTGCGGCCTTTGCGGGCGGCGCCCCGTTCGCTGAGGTCGGGGATTCTGGTGGCAGACCGGGCGCTCGCCCGGGTCTTCGTCGGATTCGAGGGGATGATCGAGGAGCGGGGCAGCCAGATGGAGGCAGACATAGGCAAACCGAACTACGGCGGCTTCGCCGGCTACGCCGAGCGCAACGTGCGGGCGCGGGCCGACGAGGTGTCATCGAAGCTGTGGAAGGAGGCCGGGTCCCGCCTCCTCGAGACCCACCTCGACCGGCCATTCGACTACGTCGCCATCGGCGGACATGGGGAAATCGTGGAGGACATTGCCGCCACACTCCACTCCTATCTCACCGAGCTGCCACGGGTCTCCTTCCCGGGCAGCCCGCAATCGGCGACGATCACCTCGATTCGGAGCGAGATCGCCAATCTCGACGAGGAGGTCCGCGGCCAGCGTCAGCACGCCCTCGCCGGCCGCGTCTGTGACACCGCGTGGAGCGGTGGCAACGCGGTGCTCGGGCTTTCGGATGTCCTCGCCGCGGCCAACACACAGGCCATCGACACCCTGGTCATCGCCGGTGACTTCAGACGACAAGGTGCGATCTGCGACCAATGCGGCCATTTGGCGAGAGCTGGCGACCGATGCCCTCTTTGCGACGCCGTCATGTTCGGGGTGGAGGACGTCGTGGGGGCACTGATGGATGCCACGGTGTCTGCCGGGGGGCGCGCTGTCCAGCTTCTGGTGGCCTCACCGGTAGACGTCCACGGGGTCGGAGCGCTCACCCGCTTCCCCGTCCCGGTTAGCCACTAGCCCCCCCGGACACAGCCCGGCATGGTCTTAGGTTGGGGGCCTCGGTACATTCGATGACATGTCGACTGCAGCCGTCGTGCTTGCCGCAGGCAGCTCGAGACGTCTGGGCCGGCCCAAGCAGTTGGAGCCTTGGGGCGACACCAATCTCCTGGGTCATGTCGTGGAGAGGACTCGCAGTTTCCCGGTCGACGAGATCTGGGTGGTACTCGGTCATGAGGCGGAGAAGATGCTCGCCGAGACCCCACTCGAGGATGTGTTCGTGGTGGAGAACCTGGAGTGGGAGGAGGGGCTCGCCTCTTCGCTTCGGGTTGGCCTTGACGCCTTGACCCGGCTCTCTCGTTGTGACCGTGCCCTCATCGTGATTGGCGACCAGCCGGAGATATCCAGCTCCGTCGTCGACGAGTTGTTCCGGTCGCACGCGGCTTCGGGGAAGCCGGTGACCGTCCCCAAATATCGGTACAGCTGGGGAAACCCGGTGCTGGTGGAGCGGTCGCTATGGCCGAGGCTGATGTCGCTCGAGGGCGATGAGGGGGCGCAAAGGCTCTGGCACGCCCATCCGGAGTGGATCAACGAGGTCTGGGTTTCCGACTCGTCGCCACGCGACGTAGACACCGAGACCGATGTCGCCGAACTCAAACCGAGGCATCCCGCCTGACGGTTGGAGACGATGCGTGTCTAGAGTCGGTTGCCCATCTGAGAGTCGAGCGGAGAAGGGGTAGATGGCTCGGATCGACCAGGTCGCCGGTATCGATCTTCGGGATGCGACCAAGTTGCGCAAGGCGGGGGTCCGCACCTCCAAGGCGCTCATCGAGAAGGCTTCCACCGGCCGGGGGAGAACGGAGCTGGCCCGGGAGACGGGGTTGAGCCAGAAGGACCTCCAGGTCTGGATCCACCACGCCGACCTCCTGCGGGTGCGGGGGATAGGAGCCGAGTATGCCGCGCTCCTCGTGGTGGCGGGGGTGGACACGATCCGTGATCTGCGCAGACGCAATCCCACCGCGCTTCTCGCCAAGATCATCGGTCTCAACGGCTCCCACAAAGTGGTGAACCGGCTCCCCACGGAGTCGATGGTGGAGGGCTGGATCGAGTCCGCCGGAAATGTGGACCCCTCCCTGTCCTGACCCCACTCAGGACCGAGGAGGGCCCCGGAAGCTCCGGGGCCCTCTCCTCATTCGGAGGTAGGTGAGCTCAGGCGCTCTTGGCCGTCGAGCTCTCGGAGGTTGAGCTCTTGGCGGGCTTTTTGGCTGCGGGCTGCGTGGCCGGCTTTTTGGCTGCGGGCT
>CAZAHX010000312.1:0-2664 GCA_964485005.1 uncultured Acidimicrobiaceae bacterium
TGGGTCGGCTTGTTCGCGTTCCTGGGAGCCAACTCGGCCTACGGCACCTTCGAGGGGGTGAAGGAAGAGTGGGTGCCCGACACCAGGTCGATGGAGCTCACCCTGCCCAGCCTGAGCCAGATCAGCCGGGTATACGCCGCCTCCGGCGAGGTCCTCGCCGAGCTCCACGACGGGCGCAACTCCGAGCCGGTCCCCTACGACCAGGTCCCCGAGCTGCTGGTGCACGCCATCCTCGCCGCCGAGGACTCCGACTTCTTCGAGCACGACGGGGTCGACTTCTCCGCCATCGCCTCGGCTGCCCTGGACAATCTGCTCACCGACAACGTCCGCGGCGGATCGACCATCACCCAGCAGGTGGTGAAGAACGCCTTCGTGGGCAACGAAGTCAGCATCCGCCGCAAGGTCAACGAAGCCTTCGTGTCCGCCGAGGTGGAGCGTCGCTTCTCCAAGGAGCGGATCCTCGAGTACTACATGAACTCGGTGTACTTCGGGGCCGGCGCCTACGGCGTGAAGACCGCCTCCGAGGAGTTCTTCAACAAGCCCATGGACCAGCTGGCGGTGCACGAGGCGGCGGCGCTGGCCGTGATGGTCCGCAACCCCTCCCTGTACAACCCGCGCACCGCGCCCGAGCGCGTGCTGCAGCGTCGCGACGACGTCATCACCGAGATGGTGGACAAGGAATGGATCACCGAGGCGCAGGCGAGGTCGGCCCATCAAAAGCCTCTGGGCGTCATCGACACGCCACCGCTGCGGGGGCCGGCCGACCACGTCGTAGCCGAGGTGACCCGAAAGGTGCTCCACGAACCCGAGTTCGCCTTCCTGGGGCGCACCGTGGAGGAGCGGCAGCAGGCGGTCTTCGGCTGCCCGGCCGACGACATCGCCTGTGAGGGCGGGGGCGGCCTCCAGATCACCACCACCATCGATCTCCGTCTGCAGAACGAGGCCAACCGGATCCTTTCCGAGTGGCTGCCCCTTCCCCCCCACGAGCAGAACCTGGCCGCGTGCGCCAAAATCTTCCCCGACTTCGCCGAGCGCGAAGCCTTCTACGCCATCTACGCCGAGACCCACTCGTGTCAGCCCACCGGGGCGATCAGCATGGTGGACAACCACACCGGGGCGATCAAGGTGATGGCGTCAGGCCTCCCCTTCGACTTCAGCCAGTTCGACCTGGCGATCCAGGGCCGGCGCAACCCGGGATCGGCGTTCAAACCCTTCGGCCTCGCTGCCGCCTTGGAGCAGGGCTTCACCCTGGGCCATCACTGGAGCGGGAAGCATGGAATCGAGATCGAATGCGAGTTTCCCTGCGCCCCCAACGGCGCCAAGGTGTGGACCGTCCGCAACGCCTCCGGGCGCTCTTCCGGCGTGATCGACCTGGAGCAGGCCACCTACCAGTCGGTGAACGCGGTCTACGCCCAGGTCTCCCTGGCCACCGGACCCGAGAACGTCGTCGACATGGCGAAGCGGATGGGGATCACCGAGTCTGCCCTCGAGCCGGTGCTCTCCATCGTGCTCGGAGCCTCGGCGGTGTCGCCGCTGGAAATGGCTTCGGCCTACTCCAACTTCGCCACCAACGGCCTCCACGCCGACGACTACCTGGTGCAGCGGATCACCTCCCACACCGGCGAGGTGATCTACGAGCGGGAGCCCAAGGTCACCCAAGTGGCCGATCCCGGGATCTTCGCCGCCGCCCGCCGCGCTCTTCGCAGGGTGCCCACCGATGGCACCGCGTCCCGGGTCTTCTCCGACTTCCCCCACCTCGACCGCATTGGGGGCAAGACCGGGACCCATCAGCAGTATCTCGACGCCTGGTATGTCGGATTCACTCCCGACTTCTCCACTGCGGTCTGGGTGGGTTACGAGTCCGAGCAGATTCCCCTCGAGGATGTGGTGATCAGGGGCCAGAACTACAACCGGATCTTCGGTAGCACCATCCCCGCACCGATCTGGAAGGAGTTCATGACCATCGTCATGGACGGCTTCCCCGCCACCCAGTTCCCCGAGGAGCCGGCCAATATGAGCCAGTACCTGGTGCCCCCGCCCACCGACGTGCCGTCCGTGGTCGGCCTGACCGAGGCGGCGGCCAAGAAGGAACTCACTCAGGAGGCGCGACTCAACGTCTCGGTGGAGATGGTCCCCTCCCTCGAGGAGAAGGGCATCGTGGTCCGTCAGTCGCCGGGGGCGGGCGCCACCGTAAAGCAAGGCTCGTTCGTCACCATTTTCGTCTCCTCCGGGGAGATCCCAGCTGCTGCGTTACCCAACTTCGTCGGGCTGACGGTGGACGAAGCCATCGCCGTGGCCCAGGACTTCGAGGCCAACACCGGAGTGAAGCTGAACCTCTTCAGTCAGAAGGTGGGGGTCACCGATCCCAACCAGGTCGATCGGATCGTGGCCACCAACCCGGCTGCCGGCACCGTGATCACCGCCTCGGGCGATGTCACCCTTCAGGTGGGTGAGCTCGTCCAGGAAGAGGAGGGTGGTGGCGGTGGTGGTGGCGACGGGGGCGGAGGCGACGACTAGCCCTGAACCCAGGGTTCCACACGTCGCTAGACGCGGTCTAGAACCCTGGGTACGCGTAATGGTGAGGAACTTTTCGCGTACTCGCTTAAGTGTCTTGACGGTTGTTGACGATATGTTGTAGAGGTTCTCGATATGAGAGCCGAAGCG
>CAZAHX010000313.1:0-2658 GCA_964485005.1 uncultured Acidimicrobiaceae bacterium
CCTCGAGATTTCTCGAGGCGGTTAGTCCCATATATGGGACTAACTACCGGAGGTTGTTGTTCCACAAGATCAGTCACCCCGGGCCGTTACCCTGGGACCATGAACCGCCAACCCGACATGCATCAGATCCTGCAGCAGGCACAGAAGATGCAGGAGGAGCTGGCCAAGGCCCAGGCGGAGCTGTCGGAGCGGCGCTTTGAGGGATCGGCCGGAGGGGGACTGGTCAAGGCGGTGGTCACCGGGGGCCCCGAACTGGTCGAGTTGACCATCCATCCCGAGGTGGTCGACCCCGACGACGTCGCCATGCTCGAAGATCTGGTCATCGCCGCCGTGCGTCAGGCCATGGATGCCGCGGTCAAGGCGGCTGGCGACGAGATCGGTGGTCTCGCTGGTGGACTCGGCGGTCTCCTCGGTTGATGTTCGAGGGTCCCATCCAGCGGCTAATCGACGAGCTGGGGCGTCTCCCCGGCATCGGGGCGAAGACCGCGCAGCGTCTTGCCTTCCACCTGCTCTCCGTGGAGGAGGCCGACGCCCGGCGTCTCGCCACGGCCATTGAGGACATGCGGGATCAGGTCTCACTCTGCTCGCGCTGTTACAACGTCGCCGCCGGGGAGCTCTGCGCCATCTGCCGGGACGCCCGGCGCGACGACCATCTGGTGTGCGTGGTGGAGAGACCCCAGGACATAGTGGTCGTGGAGCGCACCCAGGAATACCGGGGCCGTTATCACGTGCTGGGCGGGTCGCTGTCCCCGATCAACGGGATCGGGCCCGGCCAGCTCCGCTTCGAGGAGTTGAGAACCCGTCTCGCGCCGGAGGGGATCCAGGAGCTGATCGTCGCCACCAATCCCACCGTGGAAGGGGACGCCACCGCCATGTACATCGCCCGGGAGTTCAAGCCTCTCGGGGTCAAGGTGACCCGCCTCGCCTCCGGTCTCCCCGTGGGTGGCGACCTCGACTACGCCGACGAGCTCACTCTGGGGCGGGCCCTCGCCGGCCGCTCCGAGCTGTGACCGCGGCAGCCGCCCGTCGACCCTAAGCCTCTTCCAGGTGAGTCTGCACATCGTCTGGGACTGGAACGGGACCTTGCTCGACGATCTTCATATCGTCATCGAAGCGGTCAACCGGTCGGTGGGTCTGCTCGGCATCGATCCCATCGACGAGGATGCCTACCGGGACCACTTCACCAGGCCCGTACGGTCCTTCTACGACTCCCTGTTGGGTCGGATGATCACCGACCCAGAGTGGGATCGGCTCAACCAGGGATTTCACGACCACTACTACACCCTGGTGCCCGCGGCGCAGCTTGCTCCCGATGCCATCGAGGCGCTTCGGGCGGTTGAGGACAGCGGTTGGGGTCAGTCGCTTCTCTCCATGTCACCCCAGCCCTATCTGGAGTGGGTGGTCGCCGCGGTCGGGATCGAGGAGCACTTCGAGCTGATCGACGGGCTCAGCGGCGTCACCGGGGGCACCAAGGCGGAGCACATGGAAGCCCACCTCGCCACACTCGGTTTGGACCCGTCACGGACCGTAGTCATCGGGGACACTCCCGACGATGCCGCTGCCGCCCGTCACGTCGGTTCCGCGGTGATTCTCTACGACGGGGGCAGTCATCACCTCCCCGCACTGGAAGATGTGGGAGCCCCTATCGCTCACACCCTGCTCGAGGCGGTGGAGCTGGCCCGGCGACTCTGAGCTTGTACTTATTCAGTCGATGGTGAGGCTGGAGATGGCCCTGAGCCGGCCGAGGTCGTGGAAGGCGTCCATGTAGCGGATGGACCCGGTCTTCGACCGCATGATCACCGAGTGGGTGATCACCTGGTCCTCGCCGCGGAACTCGACCGCCCGGAGGAACTCCCCGCCGGTCACACCGGTGGCGGCGAAGAAGACATTGTCCGAGTCGACTAGATCGTCGGTTCCCATCACCGAGTCGAGATCGAGACCCTCGTCAACGGCCTGGTGTTGCTCACTCTCGTCCCGTGGCCAGAGCTTGCACTGGATCTCGCCGCCGACGCACTTCAGCGCGGCAGCTGCAAGCACCGCCTCGGGCGACCCCCCGATGCCGAGCATCACATCGGCTTGATGGTGCTGCTGGGCGGTGGCAATGGCGGCGGCGACATCACCGTCTCGGAAGAGGGAGATGCGTGCGCCGGCCACCCGAACCGCCTCGATGTAGTGCTGGTTGCGGGGGCGGTCGAGGATGAGGACCCGGAGATCGCCGATGGTCTTGCCGTTCGCCTTGCCCACCCGCTTCAGGTTGTGCTCGACCGGTGCCTCCAGGTCGATCATCCCCGCCGCCTCGGGGCCGACGGCGACCTTGTCCATGTAGACCAGCGAGCCGGGGGCATACATCGAGCCGTGACCCTCGGAGAGGGCGATCACTGAGATCGCCCCGGGAAGGCCGGAGGCAGTGAGGGTCGTGCCATCGATGGGGTCGACAGCGACGTCAACCTCCATCCCTTCCAAGGACCCCACCCGCTCCCCGTTGTAGAGCATCGGGGCCGAGTCCTTCTCACCTTCCCCGATGACGACCACACCGTCGATCGCAATCGTGGAGAGGTGGAGCCGCATGGCATCTACCGCGGCCTGGTCGACCTCCTCTTTCTCGCCCCGACCCAGCCAACGCGCCGCCCCCATGGCGGCGGTCTCCGTCACCCTGAC
>CAZAHX010000314.1:0-2657 GCA_964485005.1 uncultured Acidimicrobiaceae bacterium
AGGACCGTCATCCTTCGGTGAGCATGCGAGTGGTCAACGGCATTGGCCAGTGGCGATGCTGGTCGTGTGGTCGAAGTGGGACCGCGATCGATGCCTTGGTCGCCGCTCGAGGCCTGACAGTTAGAGAGGCCATCGGGCAGCTCGCCACCGTCGCCCACCTCGATCCGATCTCGCACGACTCGACTCTGGACGAGCCAGTCCCACTCCACCAGTCGGTCGAGAGATACGTCGACGCCTGCCACCGGATCCTGTCCACCAAAACCGGCGGGCAGGTCCTCGAGTGGCTCATCCAAGAGCGTCGGCTCGACTTCGATGCCCTGGAGGCCAATCGAGTAGGTGCCGACCCGGGGCCGAAGCTGCTTCGCAGAAGGCTCGGGCTCCCCAGGTCGGGCATTGCCGCCGTCTTGCCCGCCTTTGATCCATCCGGGGACCTCAGCTACGTCCAGGCTCGCTACCTCGACCCCTCGGCCACATCGAAGTACGGGAATCCCATCCGGCGGCTGGGCACCAATCCTGGTCTCGCCTGGACGAGGACCCCGACGGTCCGCTACCCCGATCAGCTCATCGTCTGCGAAGGAATCCTCGACGCCCTCACCGCCGCCGCCGCCGGCCTCCCGGCTGTCGCCGTTCTCGGTGCGACCTACCCGAGTGTCCGGATCGCCCAGACCATCGCCGACCACACAGCCCACCGTCGGATCCTGATTGCCTTCGACGGTGATGACGCCGGCCGGGTCGCAGCTTCACGACTCCAACAGCTTCTCGACCCTAGAGGGGTTGAAGCCCGGGTCCTCGACCTTCCCAAAGGGTCGGACCTCAACACCATGGCCCAAGCCACACCCGGCTGGTTTGACCGGCTGGTCTACCTCCAGGAGGTGTCGGGATGATCGGGGAGTGTTCCAGCTGCGACACCCACGGGCCCGTCACCGAGGTCGGGCTGTGCAGGCGATGCCGAGACGAGCTCCGGTTCGTGGTCCGACCCAGCGCCCACCGGGAGACCTACCGCCGGCGAGTCGCGGCCGAGGCAGGCATCCGGGCAGACCTGGAGCGGCTGGGGGTGGTCATGATCTCCAGCCTCCCACCGGACAACACGCTGTGGATCTGCGATCTCTGCAACAGCCAAATCCCGGTGACCGACGAGTACACGCTGATCCCCCTCATCGGCAGCTACGCCCTGTGCATCCCCTGTGCTACCACCTTCCCCTTTTGGCCCGACGGCTGGACCCAACCCAGGCCCCGCCCATGCCGTTGCGGAGCCTGCCAGCGCCCCGTTGCCACCGTCCTAGCCCGCCTCTGACCGGGACGTCACGCATGACAGTCACCCGCCTCTCGCCCACCGGCCGGTCTCTCTTTACACAGTTGCATCATCTGGATGCGGGGGGTTGAGGCGTGCAGGCGATCGGCAAACTGGTGGCTTCTCAGGCGCAGTACTACACCGAGCAGCTCCGTCATTCGGTGGGGGAGGATGTGCCTGTGCTGCGGGGCGACAGGAAGCCTGCCCAGGTGGACTACTACACCGCACACGAGTCTCCGTCTCGCTGGATGGGCTCGGGGATGGAACGGCTCCGGTTGCAGACTGGCTCCGGTGTGGACCCGGCGGTGTTCACCAAGCTGATGGGACATGAAACGCCGAGCGGTGAGCCAATGACGGTCACCCGCACCCATGGCAAGGTCGCAGGGTTCGATCACACGTTCTCAGCTCCCAAGTCGGTGTCACTGCTCTACGCATTCGGGGATGATCACATCCGCTCCCAGGTGACATCGGCCCACCATCGGGCGGTCAGTGAGGCGTTGCGGTACATGGAGGAGAGATGTTCGAAGTCTCGGAGGGGCGTGAGGTTCAGGGACGATCAAGGGAACCACCGATTCACCACGCGGACGCTCGAATCTGAGGGCTACGTCGCCGCCGCCTTCGATCACTTCACTTCTCGGGCTAATGACCCTCAGGTCCACACCCACGTAGTGGTGATCAACCGGGTGTGGGCACAGGATGGGTGGCGGGCCATCGACGCCAAGAGGGCCTATGCCCATGCCAAGGCTGGCGGCTCGGTGTACCAGGCCGTTCTGCGAGACCAGCTCACCCGAAGCCTGGGTGTGTCGTGGCAGCCAGTGGTCAACGGTCTGGCAGACATCGCCGGGTTCTCTCCCGAGCTGATCCGCCATTTCTCCACGCGCCGTACCGAGATAGTCGAGGCGGTAGAGCGCTATATGGCGGAAGTCGGAGGTGAGGCGCACCGACGAGTGTGGCAATCCTTCACTCTCGAGACACGCCAACCCAAGTCATATCCGGCAGGTGAGGCCGAGGTGACGCGGGAGATGAAGGACTATGGGATCACCAGCGATGTCGTGGCCCACTGGCGACGGCGTGCGATGGACGCCCCCGAGGACGTGGTCTCCGTGGTACAAGCTGCGGTCGGTGAGGCAAGGCCGTCCGTTCGCCCTTCGGACGGTCAGGTAAGCGAGGCCGCCCAGAGGCTGGTGGAGTGGGTGTCGGACCGGCAGGCGGTATTCACCGAACGAGATCTGGTCGCCCACGTCTCGTCCCTCTTCCCGGACGGGGCCGACACGACCTGCCTGCTGGCCACAACAGGCGAGCTACTGAAGGCAGCACAGGAGTCGGGCGAAGTGCTCACCATTCTCCCCCACGCCGAGACCGGCTT
>CAZAHX010000315.1:0-2651 GCA_964485005.1 uncultured Acidimicrobiaceae bacterium
TGGCGGAGCGCCCCGGGTGGGAGGGCATGACCGCCCTCGAGGAGGGCGCCGTGGTGCTGCTCGACGAGGACACCTCCTCTCGCTGGGGGCCGCGCATCGTCGAGTTCCTGAGGACGGTGGCCCAGGCGGTCGAGATGCACGCGCGAGGAGCTTGAGCGCAGCCACCACCCCCGCCGTCGCGGTCACGCCGGCTCGACCCGGCCGGCCGGCCCTGCTCGCCGGAATAGCTGTCCTGACCGTGGCCGCCGTGACGGGGCTGTTGGTCGGCCCGGCCGGGATCGAAGCCGGCCAGGCTCTCCTCGCGCTGGCCGACGCACTGCCCGGGGTGGGCGTGGACCACCGTCTCACCGAGGTGGAGATGAGGGTTCTTTTCGACATCCGGCTCCCCAGGGTGGTGATGGGTGGCGTGGTCGGTGCCGTGCTGGCGCTGGCCGGCGCGGCCTACCAGGGCGTCTTTCGCAATCCCCTCGCCGACCCCTACCTGCTCGGGGTAGCGGCCGGGGCCGGGCTCGGGGCCACCCTCGCCTTCGCCTGGTCGGGGACGGAGACGCTGGTGGCCTTGTTCGCGCTGGCGGGAGGGCTGGTCGCGGTGGTCATCACCTACACGCTGGGGAGATCGGTCGGCGGACGCACGACTACCTCGCTGATCCTCGCCGGGGTCGCCGTCGCCGCATTCGCCACCGCGATCCAGACCTATGTGCTCCAGCGTCATGTCGAATCGATCAGGGAGGTCTACTCCTGGATCCTGGGCCGGCTGATCACCGTCGGCTGGGGTGAGGTCGCCGGGCTGGCACCGTATGCCGCCGTGTCGGCATTGGTCCTCATCGGCTCACGCCGGCTTCTCGATGTGCTCGCACTCGGAGACGAGGAGGCAACGGCGCTAGGTGTCCGCGTCCCCATGGTGAGGTGGGTCCTGGTGACCGCCGCCACGTTGGCCACCGCGGCAGCGGTCTCGGTGAGCGGTCTCATCGGCTTCGTGGGGATCATCGTGCCCCATACGATCCGCATCCTCTTCGGGTGGAGCTATCGGGTGATCGTGCCTCTCTCGGTGCTCTTCGGGGCGGCCTTCCTGGTCACCGCCGATCTGGCGGCCCGCACCCTGGTCGCTCCCGGAGAGCTGCCCATCGGGGTAGTCACCGCGTTCTTCGGGGCGCCTTTCTTCCTGCTCGTCCTGCGCACCATCCGGAGAGCCCCGTGATCGGTTGGTGGGAGGTCGAGGTCTCCTATGACGGCCGTCGTGTCCTCGGGCCGGTGACCCTCGAGGTCGGCGATGGAGAGTGGCTGGGCCTGATCGGGCCCAACGGGGCAGGGAAGTCGACGATGTTGAAGGCGGCGGTGGGTGTGGTCGACCACCTCGGGACCGTCTCGCTGGGCAACGGGCGGCGGCGGGTCGGGCTCGATGTGGCATGGATGCCGCAACGCCCCAATCTGCCCGAGGACATGGGGGTCGGCGACTATGTCTTGCTGGGTCGAACTCCACATCTGGGGCATCTGGGCTCTGAGAGCCGGCACGACGTCGAGTCGGCGCGCGCCGCGGTGGAGAGACTCGATCTCGCCGATCTGGCGCGTCGAGAGCTGGGCACCCTCTCGGGCGGGGAGGCACAGCGGGCCGTGCTGGCCCGGGCCATCGCCCAGGAGGCGCCGATACTTCTGCTCGACGAGCCCACCGCCAATCTGGACATCGGACACGGCATCGAGGTCCTCGAGGTCGTGGACGAGCTGCGGAAGAGAGAAGGTCTGACCGTGGTGACCGCGGTACACGATCTCACCCTGGCGGGGAGATTCGCCGAGCGGCTGGCGCTCCTCGCCAGGGGAGGGATCGTTGCCGACGGTCCTCCGGGCGAGGTCCTCACCGAGGAGCTGTTGACGACGCACTACGGGCCCGGGATCAGGGTCATAGAGGACGCCGACGGTCCTACCGTCGTGCCGGTGAGGAGATCGATTGACTGACAGGGAAACGCCTCCCACCGAGCCTCCCCCTCGGGCGAAGGAGCGAGTCTCTTCGCTGATCCTGGTCAACACCGGGGACGGCAAGGGGAAGTCCACCGCTGCCTTTGGCACCGCGATGCGGGCGGTTGCCCGTGGCTGGCATGTTGCGGTGATCCAGTTCCTCAAGTCGGGGGAGTGGAGCGTGGGGGAGGAGAAGATCGGGCGTCAGATCGGGATCGACTGGTGGGCGCTGGGAGACGGGTTCACCTGGGACTCGGAGGACATGGAGGAATCGGAGGCCGTGGCCCGCGCCGCCTGGGATCACGCCAAGGCCACCATCGAGTCGGGTGACTACGACATGGTCGTCCTGGATGAGATCACCTACCCGATCAGAGGGGCGTGGATCGATCTCGAGGACGTGCTGACGACGCTGCGGCGGCGCCCGGAGAAAGTCAATGTCATCCTCACCGGCCGCGGCGCACCACAGGAGCTGGTCGATCTCGCCGACACCGTCACCGAGATGAAGAAGGTGAAGCACGCCTACGACCGCGGGGTGATGGCGCGGCGGGGCATCGACTACTGATGATCTTCCTCACCGGCGGGGCACGCTCCGGTAAGTCAGCTCTGGCGGTGGAGGCTTTCCGGGGCCGGGAGGGGCAGGTGGCCTATATCGCCACCGGGATCCCCTCCGACGAAGAGATGAAGGAGCGGATCAGGGCCCA
>CAZAHX010000316.1:0-2649 GCA_964485005.1 uncultured Acidimicrobiaceae bacterium
TCGAGGAGGAAGGCGAAGGTGGTGCGGGTGGCGCCGGCGGCCGGCTCGATGACGTGGGGGAAGAACCGCTCGTCACTCTCCTGGTCGAAGTAGCGGAGGTCGACACCTGACAGCTCGCTGTGTTGACGGAGGTCGAAATCGGTCCGGTTGGCCACGCCCTCCAGCTCGTCCCAGCCCCAGGGGAAGAGAAACTCGAGGTCAGCGGTGCCCGATGAGTAGTGACTGAGCTCGTCGGCCTCGTGGTACCGGAACCGAAGCCGCTCCGGGTCTATCCCCAGCGAGACGTACCACTGCAAGCGGACATCCAGCCAGTACTGGAACCACTCGTCGGCCTCCTCGGGCCGGCAGAAGTACTCCATCTCCATCACCTCGAATTCCCGGGTGCGGAAGACGAACTGGCCGGGGGTGATCTCGTTGCGGAAGCTCTTTCCGATCTGGGCGATGCCGAAGGGCAGCTTGAGCCGGCTGCTCCGCCGCACGTTCTCGAAGTTGATGAAGATGCCCTGGGCGGTCTCGGGTCGTAGGTAGATCAGGTTCTGATCCGACTCGACCGGCCCCATGTGGGTGCGGAACATCAGGTTGAACTGACGGGGCTCGGTGAACTGGCCACTCATTCCGCAGGTGGGGCACTTGTCGGGGTCGTCGAGCTTGTCGAGACGATGCCGGGAGTTGCAGTTACGACACTCCACCATGGGGTCGGTGAATACCTCCTCGTGCCCGGAGGCCTGCCAGACTTCCCGGGCCTGGAGGATCGCCGAGTCCAGGCCGACGATGTCGTCCCGCTCCTGAACCATCGAGCGCCACCATTCCTCCTTCACGTTGCGCAGCAGCTCGACGCCCAGCGGCCCGTAGTCGTAGGCGGAGCGGAGCCCGCCATAGATCTCAGAGGACTGAAAGACGAACCCCCGCTGCTTGGCGAGATTGGCGATGGTCTCGAGGTTGATCTCGGTCATGAGGAAGGTCGCACGGTGGCCCGATACTCCTCCCTAGTCAACCCGACGGGCGGTCCTCGGCGCCACCGAAGCGCCGATGGCGGGTCTGATAGTCGACCACCGCGTCGAGGAGGGCGTGACGGTCGAAGTCGGGCCAGAGGATGCCGGGGAAGTACAACTCGGCGTAGGCGGCCTGCCAGAGGAGGAAGTTGGACAACCGCATCTCCCCCGAGGAGCGGATCACCAGGTCGAGATCGGGCATCTCGGGGATATAGAGATGACGCCTGAGACTGTCCTCGTCGACGTCATCAGGATCGAGCCGGCCCGCGCCAACTTCTCTCGCTACTCCTTTGGCGGCATCGGTGATCTCCCGTCGTGCCCCGTAGTTGAAGGCGAACACCAGCTGGAGCCGGTCGTTTCCGGCGGTGAGCTCCTCGGCCTCGGCCATGTGCTTGCGGTTGCGGTCGGGAACCCTGACATCGGACATGTCCCCGGCAAAACGCATGCGCACCCCCTGCGCGTGCAGTTCGTCACGCCGCCTCGTGAGGAGGTCCTCGTTGAACCACATGAGAAACTCGACCTCTTCGTCGTCGCGCTCCCAGTTCTCCGTGGAGAAAGTGAAGGCGGTCAGCCAACCGATCCCTATCTGCAGCGCTCCCTGCACCGTGTCGAACAGCGCCTCCTCGCCGGCGAGATGGCCGGCGGTTCGTGGCAGCCCACGCTGATTGGCCCAACGGCCGTTCCCGTCGAGGATCAGACCGACGTGGTGGGGGATGCGCTCGGGGTCGATCCGGTCGAGATCGAGAGTCATTCCATGACCGCCAGGGAGGCCAACTTGCGGTCGAGGTGGTACTCCACGAAGCGACGCGCGATGCCCATGGCCTCCGGGGCGAGTGAAGTGTTGGTGGCGGGAAGGGCGAGAAACTCGGCCTCGGCGAGCGCAGCCAGGTACTCGGTGAGCCCGGCCCTCAGCCGCACCGCCCCCTCGATGCGGCACCTACCGCAAACCACTCCCCCGCCTCCGAACGAAAACCGCTGGAGGTCATCGACCCTGCCACAGGAGGCGCAACGCATCAGGGCCGGAGCCACCCCCACCACATCGGCGAGTTTGAGCAGGAAGCTGGTGATCAGATCGGGCGAGCGCTCGCCGTGCTCCAGCGCCCGCAAACCCCGATGGAGGAGGAGAAAGAGGCGGATCGAGGTCTCCCCTTCCTGGGCAACGGCGTCGGCGGCCTCGACCATCGTCCCGGCCCCCACCACTGCGTCGAGGTCGCCACGCAGACGGGGGAAGGGCTCGAGCACCGCTACCTGGGTGATGGTGTCCAGGTTCCGACCCTCGTACAGGATCAGGTCGACGTGTGTGAACGGCTCCAGCCTGCCTCCGAACCGGCTCTTCGTCTTGCGCACCCCCTTGGCCACGGTGCGGATCTTGCCGCTGTTCGGGCTGAGCAGCACCACCACCCGATCGGCGTCGCCGAACGGGTAGGAGCGGAGGACGATTCCCTGGTCGTGCCGCAAGCCCATGAGACACACGAGGCTATCGGGCCCTATCCTCGAATCATGGCACTTGCCGAAGACCACGAGGTGGAGGCGTTTCTCGAGGAGCATCCCGATTGGTCGCGATCCGGCGACTCCATCACCCGCACCTTCGAGCTGGACGATTTCAACCAGGCCATGGGGTTCGTGACCCGGGTCGCATTGGAGGCCGAGAAGGCAG
>CAZAHX010000317.1:0-2608 GCA_964485005.1 uncultured Acidimicrobiaceae bacterium
CTCCCCCGACCAGAGCCACCGACGTGGTAGCCGCATACATGACCCGAACGTACGACAGGCCGTCGAGGGGTTCTAGGGGGTCGTCAGCTGGTGAATGCCACCGCGCCTGTGCGTCGGGAGTCGGCGTAAGCCACCAGCCGACCGTCGAGGAGGCCGGCTCCGTTGACTCCGCCGAAGTACATGTGAGTACCGTCGAACTCACGTAGGGAGAGGTCGATTCCTCCGAGATCCTGGCCGGGCTCCACGGCTAGCCTCACACCGAAGTCACCGAACTCGGGGTGGACTCTGGGATGGTCGATTGCCTGCTGGAGACTGTCTCCCCTGGCGAGCCGGTGAAGGGTCGTCGCCACCGCTGTGGTGATCCGGTCGGCACCAGGGGATCCCATGGCGACCGCCTCCTCGCCTCGACGGGCCACGGTGGGCGCCATGTTCGACATCATCCGCTCCCCTGGCTCACCCCGTCCATCGGTCAGCTCCAGCTCACCGAGAGCGTTGTTCATCAACAGACCGGTGCTCGTCGGGATGATTCCCGAGCCGTATCCCGCGGAGAAGGAAGCCGCCACCGCCCCACCTTCATCATCGGCTGCAGCGACGCTGACCGTCGACGGAGACCGCAAAGGCGCCACTCCCCGGTCACGGAACGCCTCCACCAGGGCAGTTGCCAGATCGACGGCGCCGGAGCGCTCGGTCAGCTGGGAGAGGACGGCCGCCACGGTGACACCACCCACGGCGGGGGCAGGGTTGAGCGCCAGGTCCCAGGCTCCAGTCGCCTGCCGTACGGGCTGTCTGACGATCGCTCGGTAGTCAGCCAGGTCCTCGAGGGTGAGCTGACCTCCACGCTCGGCCAGGTCGGACACGATCACCTTCGCCAGCTCGCTTCGATAGAAGGTTTGAGCACCTTCGTCACCGATGTGGCGGAGAGTGGCGGCCAGACCCGGGAAGACGACTGTCGCGCCCGGTGGCTTCGGCTCATCGCCGTCGAAGAGCACCTCTCTCGCAACCGGGTCGCTCAGGTATATGGGTGCCGCCCCGTCGTTGAGATAGCGGTGACAGGGAGCGCTGAGCGGGAACCCATCCTCCACCGCCACCGCCACGGACTCCATGAGCACATGCCAGGGCACGGCTCCGAAAGCTCTGGAAGCCTCCTCCATGGCGGCGAAGACACCGGGGACGGCCACCGAGCCGGCGTCGACGAGGGTGGTGACGCCTCCCCCATAGGCCATGGTCACCTCACGCAAGTAGGGCTCTCCCTCGAACCCCTTGCCGGGAAAGGCCATGTAGCCGTCGATAACCACCGGGTCGCGACCGGGGACATCCACGGCGAAGAACCCCCCACCGCCGGGGCCGCACATCCCGGGCTCGGTGCACATCGCGGTCAGGGCAGCCACGGCGGCAACATCCACCACCGAGCCTCCCGCCTCTGCAACGCGAACACCGGCGTCGGTGACGACGCTGGAGGGTCCGGCAACTGCGATCCTGGGCACGGCGACAGCCTAGGAGCGGCCAATAGGATCGTCGCCATGAGACTCACCGGCCTGGAAGCGGCGATCGAGGAGGCGGTGAGAGGTCGCGAAGAGGGCGGGATCCCCATCGGATCGGCCCTGGAGATCGAGAGCGAGATAGTGGGGCGGGGCCGCAATCGCCGCGTCCAAGAGGGGTCGGCGATCCTCCACGGAGAAATGGACGCCCTCGAGAATGCGGGGAGGCTCTCCGCCCGCGACTACCGCCGCTCCACCATATACACCACCCTGTCCCCCTGCAGCATGTGCACCGGCGCCATCCTTCTCTACGAGATCCCGCGCGTCGTCATCGGCGAGAACCGGACTTTCCTCGGCGGCGAGGACTTGCTCCGGTCGCGGGGAATCGACGTCGAGGTGATCGACGACCAGCGGTGCGTAGATCTCATGACCCGCTTCATCGCCGAGCAGCCCGAGCTCTGGTACGAGGACATCGGGGAGGAGTAGAGGGTGCAGCTTCGGGTCAAATCGCGTCGACCCCTCGCTCACCGGTTCGGATCCGCACCGCGTCGTACACCGGGAGCACCAGGATCTTGCCGTCGCCGATCTCTCCGGTGTGGGCCGCCTTCTCGACCGCAGCCACCGCCACCGGGGCCAGGTCGTCGTCCACGAGCACCTCGAGTCTGACCTTGGGGACGAACTGGACGTCGTATTCGGCCCCCCGGTAGACCTCGGTCTGTCCGGACTGGCGGCCGAACCCCGAGATGTCGCTCACGGACATCCCGACCACTCCGACCGACCTCAAAGCCTCCCCAACCTCCTCCAGCTTGACCGGCTTGATGTAGGCGATGATCAGCTTCATCGGGCGCTCCCCTGCTCCGCCGCGGTCCTCTCCTCGTCCTGCGCCGTGACTCGGTCGGAAGGGATCGTACTGACGCCGACCGCGAGCGGGGGATCGTGCGAGTAACCGGGAGACCCGTGTTCTTCGACGTCCAGCCCCGCCAGCTCCTCCTCCCGGCTGACCCGCAGTCCGATCGTCTTCTTGATCGCCACGAAGAGCGCTCCTGCCGCCAGGGTCACGAAGAGAAAGTGGACGAACACGAAGATCAGCTGAGTTCCCAGTTGCCCGAAGCCGCCGCCGTAGAACAGCC
>CAZAHX010000318.1:0-2562 GCA_964485005.1 uncultured Acidimicrobiaceae bacterium
GATCTCGCCCATCACCCAATTCAGCTCCACGGTGGGAAAGAAGTCTCCGAAGACAGAGACGTTGGCTTGAAAGATCTCAGACGCGTCGAGCCCGCTGGCTTGACTGATGTGATCACAAGTTCGGCGAACCGCATCAAGTATTCCCTCGCTGTCCGACAAGGTGTCATCGAGGTCAACCGATAATGCGACGGGTCTCCACATGGCTCAGTTGATCATCGGGCTGCGATTGATCATTCGAACCTGGTGTTCACTACTCCATCAACAGGTCGGCGTACTGGTCCCGAATAAGCTTCTTGTCGAACTTCCCGGTGCCGGTCTTGGGGATCTCCTCGATGAAGACGATCTCGTCGGGCAGCCACCATTTGGCCACCTGGGTGCGGAGATGCTCGCGCAGTTCTTCCTCGCTGACCTCCGAGCCCTCGGCGCGCACGACGAAGGCGGCGGGGCGCTCCTGCCACTTGACGTGCTTGAGACCTACCACGGTCGCCTCGGCCACCCCGGGATGGGCCATCAGCTCGTTCTCGATGTCCAGTGAGGAGATCCACTCCCCGCCCGACTTGATGACGTCCTTGGCCCGGTCGGTGATCCGGATGTAGCCCTCGGGAGTGATCTTGCAGACGTCGCCCGTGCGCAGCCATCCGTCCACGAACGCCTGCTCGGTGCGCTCGTCCTTGTAGTACTCGGCGGCGATCCACGGGCCCCGGATCAACAGCTCCCCGAAGGCCTCCCCGTCGTGGGGGAGCTCCTCGCCGACCTCGTCGACGATCTTCACCTGGAGGCCGGGCACGAGCAGCCCCGCGGTCTCCATCCGGTCGAGCTGGTCCTGTAGCTCGAGATCTTCCATGTGGGGCTTGAGCACCGCTGCAGAGGCGACCGGGTTCGTCTCGGTCATCCCCCAGCCCTGGACGACCCTGATGCCGCGTTCGGTCCAGTACCACTCGATCATGGCCCGCGGCACCGCGGCGCCACCGCAGAGGAAAGCCCGGATCGAGGAGACGTCGGCCTCGGGATGTGCCTCGAGGTACTTCTTGATTCCCAGCCAGACGGTGGGAACGCCTGCGCTGAAGGTCACCTTCTCCCGTTCGAACAGGGGGACGAGCGCCTCCGGGGAGAGATCGGGACCCGGGTAGGTGAGCTTGGCCCCCTTGGCCACCGCCATGAAGGGGTACCCCCAGGCGGCGGCGTGGAACATAGGCACCACGGGGAGGACGTTGTCGGTGGGCTCGATGCTGAAGTTGGCCAGGTTGGAGATGGTGTGCAGATATGTCGACCGTTGCGTGTAGGCCACCCCCTTGGGGTTTCCGGTGGTGCCCGACGAGTAGCAGAGCATCATCGGGGATCGCTCGTCGAGGAGAGGCCAATTGCCGTGCTTGTCGGCGCCGGCGATGAGGTCCTCGTAGGCGATTGACCCCGGCAGATCGTCGCTGGCCCGGTCCCCCATCACCACCCAGGTCTCGACCGAGTCCAGCTTGGGAGCGATCGGAGCGAGCACCGGCACCAGATCGGGGTCGACGAACATCACCTTGTCCCCGGCGTGATTGACGATGTAGGCGATCTGGTCTGCGAAGAGACGGATGTTGACGGTGTGGCATATACGCCCGGTGTTGGCGGTCGCCCAGTAGAGCTCGTGGTGGCGATGGTTGTTCCAGGCGAAGGTGCCGACCGCATCCCCCGCGTCGACACCGAGGTGATCCAGGGCGGTAGCCAGCTTGCGTACCCGGCCGTCGGTGTCGCCGTAGGTGCTGCGGGTCACCGTCCCGTCACCGCTGACCGAGACGATCTCCTGGTCGGGGTGGATCCACACCGCGTGGTCGTAGAGCGTGGAGAGGAGGAGCGGGAAGTCGTCCTGCATGTGCATCAGGATCCTCCCAGCAGCCTGGTCTTCACCTCGTCCTCGGAGAGGAGCCTGGTGGGGTATCCCATGCGGCGAGGATAACGACCGGGCATCCCGGGCCGCCCCCGGACGCGAGAAACCCCGAGGGAGTCTTGGCCGAAGCCGCAACCCTCTCGGGGCTCTCGTGCTGATCCTCTCCGGGCCGGGGACCCGGATCGAACCAGGTGCTGGAGACCGAAGCCACCAGCGTACGATCCGAAGATCGCCGCGGTCTTTTCGGACCGCGCTCCTCGTTGCCGAGGAGACCCACAAGCCGTGAGGCTTGCGTGGCCCTACGGTCTGACCGACGATCCCGAGGGATCCCCTCTCATTCCGCAGGCCTCTCCCGGCGACTCCGGTTTTATCCGGAGACATCGGGGCGGACCTTCGGGCGGTAAACCGTCCTTCCCGGTCCGGGCCCTCCCGAGGGTTTCCCCTCGTTCAGGTCCCCCGCCGTCGGGTTGCCCCTTCGGCGTGACGAGCAAAGTAGGCGGCCCTCGTCGGCGGTTTCAAGCCCAGGGCCTGATTGTTTTTCGCGACCGGTAATCGGGTTTTCGCGCTCCGTCTACGTAGGCCCCGCGGGAGGTCGCCGACGCGAGAAACCCCGAGAAAGCCTCGGCCGGAGCCTCAGCCCTCTCGGGGCTCTCTGCTGCCACTCGACCGGGAAAGCGGGCCCCCGGTCGGAGGGC
>CAZAHX010000319.1:0-2542 GCA_964485005.1 uncultured Acidimicrobiaceae bacterium
ACAACATCGTCATCGGGGGAGCGGCCGGCGCCGCGCCCACCCTCGTCGGTTGGGCCGCCGTCACCGGGTCGCTCGCCGTCCCCGCATGGGTCCTCTTCTTCGTGGTCTTCTACTGGACGCCGCCGCACTTCTGGGCCCTCGCCCTTCGTTATCGAGACGACTACGCGCGCGCCGGTGTGCCCATGCTCCCGGTGGTGGCCGGGGAAGAGGCCACCACCCGCCGGATGCTGCTCTATACGGGTCTCATGGTCGTCGTCTCATTGCTGCTCGTTCCACTGGCCGCCATGGGCTGGGTCTATCTGATCGCGGCTGTCGCGCTGGGAGCCTGGTTCCTCTGGGATACCTGGCGCGTGCACCGGGAACCGGGGCGGGCCATGAAGCTCTTCACCACCTCGACGGTCTATCTCGCGGCCCTCTTCGCTGCGGTCATGGTCGACGGGTTGCTGTGAGACGGCTGGCCGCGTTGGTGTTCGCGGGTCTGCTCCTCTCAGCGTGTGGCTCGGGTACCGATGGTTTCCCCTTCATCGCCTCCAGCCCGGGCACTTTCGGAGTCGGGGAGCAGCGAGTGTTGATCGGAGTGATCGACCGGGAGACCCAGCAGTTCCTCATAGACGGGGAGGTGGAGGCGGTGGCGACGCTGCGCGACGAGAACGGCGCCCCCCTGGACACTTCCCCCGGCGAGTTGGTGTGGACTGTCCCGGATGTGCGGGGGCTGCTCGCCTTCCGGTTCGACATCCCCGAGCCGGCCACTTACCAGATCACCATCGAGACCGAGGAATGGGGGGAGCTGGGACCCGTCGGGCTGGTGAGCGTGGCCGACCCGATGGTGGTGATCCCCAGGGAGGAGGCTCCGGAGTCCGACACCCGCACCAGCGATGAGCACGCCCTGGAAGACATCACCTCGGACCCGGACCCCAACCCCGGTTTCTACGAGATGTCCGTGGCCGAGGCGGTGTCCAGCGGCCCATCGGTGATCGTCTTCGCCACACCGGCGTGGTGCACCTCCCAGGCATGCGGCCCGCTGGTCGACCAGGTGGGAGAGCTGTCGGGGGACTATCCGGACCTCAACTTCGTCCATGTCGAGATCTACCAGGACATACACGTCGGATCGTTCGACGAGCTCGAGGCGGTGCCGGCCGTGATCGAATGGGGTCTCCCCTCCGAGCCGTGGGTCTTCGTCACCGACGCCCGGGGCGTTGTCGCCCACAGCTTCGAGGGGGCGGCGTCGGACGCCGAGCTGAGGGCCGCCTTCGACGAGGTGTCCCCATGACCGGTAGGTTTTGGGCGCGCCCAGAGAGAATTCGTATCATGCCGCTCCGATGATCAGTGGTCTGTCGTCCAGATGGGGTGAGCGTGTCTCCGAGTCGTCGGCGTCATCTGGCAAGGAGAAGCGGCGCAGTCGCAGCCGGGGAGCTGCGGCGAGCACTTCGACGCAGCCAGTGGCGTCGAGGGCCGGTGAGACGCCGGCATCATCTGGGCGACGGGCCACTAGACCGCTCCGACTGGCACGTCTCTCCACCCTGGTCGGCGCGGCTCTCCTCACCAGCTCGTGCGCCCTGATCGACGCCGACTCCAAGCTGACGACATTCGAGCCGGCGGGGCCCAACGCCCAACGCATCGACGACTTGTTCTGGCTGGTCTTCTGGATCGCCACGTTGGTGTTCCTCCTGGTGTTCGGGGCCATCATCCTGACGGTCTTCGTCTTCCGGGATCGGGGGCCGGGCCAGGAGCCGAAGCAGACGCATGGCAGCACCAAGCTGGAGGTGGCGTGGACCGTCATCCCCGCCCTGATCCTGGCCGGGATCGCCATCCCCACCATTCCCGCGGTGTTCGACCTCACCGGCTGTGAGGAAGACTCGATGAGGGTCGAGGTGATCGGGCATCAGTGGTGGTTCGAGTACCGGTATCCCGATTCGGGAGTGGAGACCGCCAATGTCCTGGTCATTCCGGTCGACGAGGAGGTCTGCGCCCTAATGACCTCCGACGACGTGCTGCACAACTTCTGGATTCCCGCCCTCCACGGGAAGCGATACCTGGTGCCCGGCCAAACAACGGTCCTCCCCCTCCAGGCTTCGGAGACCGGAGAGTTCTGGGGCCATTGCGCCGAGTTCTGCGGGCTCTCCCACTCGCTGATGAGAGCCCGGGTCCAGGTGGTGGAGCGCGCCGAGTTCGACTCGTGGGTGGCCGCCCAGCTCGAGCCGGCGGCGCTGCCCTCCGAGGGCACGCCCGAATACGACGGGTATCAGGTCTATCTCGCCAGACAGTGTGTCCAGTGCCACACCGTCCGATTCCAAGACGAGTCCGCCTCGAACATCGTGGCCCCGGAGGCCTTCAACGGTCCCGACCTCACCCATTTCGGCTCACGGGCCGTCTTCGCCGGGGCCAGCCTCCCCGAGGACGGGGAGAGCAAGGAGCTGGCGCTGAAGAGATGGCTCGCCGACCCGCCTAACGTCAAGCCGGGCAGCTTCATGCCCTTTCTGGCCCTGACCGAGCAGGAGATCGACGCCTTGATCCTCTGGCTGGAGAGCAACCAGTGACCGCC
>CAZAHX010000320.1:0-2537 GCA_964485005.1 uncultured Acidimicrobiaceae bacterium
CGGCGGCGGAGTCGTCGTCGACCCACGGGTGGAAGTGCTCGGAGACCACGGCCATATCGAAACCGGCCGCTTCGGCCGTGGCGGCATGGCTCACCAGCTCCTCGGGCTGCCATTGCTCGTGACCGCAGAAGTAGGCGTACCGGGTCATATCCCGATCATGCCACGACCGGCTTACTGGTAGCTGACATAGACCGGCACCGGGTCCTTTCGCATCACGTTCTCGGGCGGCGGGGGACCGGGTTCGTCCTCGTCGAAGAAGTTCTTCCACCCCCACTTCCAGTGCTTGTCCTCGGTCCCTGCGGTGAGGGCGTCGTAGGTCCTGTCCTTCAGGGCCTCGCCGCCCGCCCCGCCCTCGCCGTCCATCTGGATGATGAGTTGGATCTCCGGACGCTCCCTGAGGGTGTCCCTGTCTTGGATCATGCTGTGGCGGAACTGATGGATGATGATCATCTTCTGCGGTAGCCCGTTGTCGCGCACCAGGTCAGCCACCCAGTCGATGAGCGCGTTGGCCTCGGCGGCGGTGACGCTTCCGGTCTGGCGGAGATGGACCTGGTCGGGCTGGAGACGCCACTCGGGGTCGAGGGCGAGACCCACATGCGGCAGCTCGAGCAGCTCCTGATACATCTGGGCCTGGGTGAGAAAGTCGTCCCGTCCCGATTGGAGATCGAGAATGACGTAGCCGTCGTTGGCTCGTGCCGCCTCGATCCAGGGAATGAAGGTGGAGACGGGCCATTCGAAGCTGTAGTCGTTGTCCTCGGTGGCGGCTGCCGCCGCCACCGAGGCGATCATCTCGAAGGTGGGGACCACCTGTGACCCGTCGCCGCTGTAGGCCTCGAGGAACGGCTGCATCCTCTGCAGGGTCTCCTCCGGGCCTTGCTCGCCGAGCACGCCCAAACCCGCGGTCTCGGGGTGGCCATAGAAGGCGACATATCGCCGCTTCTGGGCGTCGGGGATGATCCGGAAGCCTCCGCCGGGCAACTGGACCCCGTTGAGGAGCACCGAGAGCTCCCACTGGTCGAGCTCGGGGATGCCGCCCACCCCTCTGATCGAGTCGGGCTCCTTCCCGGCCAGGGCCACGCTCACCTCGGGATGGCCCAGGAGGTTCTCGGGGATGATCGCCACCACCGCGGCACCGACCTGTTTGGCGTAGGCCGCCGCCAGCAGGACGGACACCGGGTTGGCCGCGTCCACCAGCCAGACCGTGGCTGCCGACTGACCGACGGCGAGGCCCTTCACCACCGCCACGGGGTCGTACACCAACTCCTCCTGTGTGATGGTCGTAGTGGTGGGTGCGACGGTGGTTGTGCTCGGTCCGGCGGGCGGCTGCGGGGGCGCGCTGACCCGGTCACCGCGGCGGATGGACTCGACCGTCCCGATGACCAGGTCCGGATGCGGGGACGCGGGGAATCGGGTCGTCTCCTCGATGCCCAAGGCCTCGGCGGCTAGAGCCGCCGCGGAGGCGTGGTCGTGACGAACGATCTGGGCACTTGGCGGGATGAGAACGTCCACCTCGCCCACGAGATGCACTCGCAACGGTTTCAGTCGTCCGATCTCGGCAGCGAGCTGGCGATGGGGGAGGAGCAGGGGGCCGGTGACCGCCGCGGCCAACTGAGCGGCTACCGAGAGCTCGCCGAGATCTGCTCCCGACGACACCACCACGTCGTCGGCGCAGACGAAAGTCTCACCGGAGAGGTGGAGAGCATCGGCGGAGGCCTCGCCGGTGCCGATATCCCGGGAGGCCTGGGTGACCCTCACGCATCTCTCGGGGTCCGGCCGTGTGGTGGTTGTCGTCGACGAGACGACGGTCGCAGTCGAAGGAGAGGTGCCCACCGGGGTTTCGCCCACGATCGCAGTGCACGCGGTGAGGAGCACCGCAAGCAGAGCGAGAGGTATGGATCGGGAACGCTTCAGAGCGGGTCAGGCTAATGCGGGTTTGCAGCGCCTCCGCGATGCCTCGTCGCCAGCTTCCACAGGAGACCGACGATGACCAGCGCTGCCCCGGTGAGCCACACGAACGGTGGGACGAAGAGCGAGAGTAGCCCGCACGACACGAGTCCCGCCCAGGCCGTCGCTCTGGTCTTTGCCAGGGAGAGGGCGGCGAGGTTGGTGATCCCGTAGTACAGGAGAACGGTCATCGCGGAGAAGCTCCAGGCCAATGCGATATCCCCTACCAGGGTGACCAGGGCGATCAGGATCCCTGATGCCACGATGGCGGCCAAGGGCTGGCGACGCCGGTCCAGGGCCGCGAGACGGCGGGGCATGTCGCCCCGTCTGCCCATGGCCAGCCACACCCGGGAGAGTCCGAGAACAAGGTTGAGGAGAACCCCGAGCATCGCGGTCACTGCCCCCACTCTCACCAGCGGGTCATCGACGAAGCCGATGCGGATCAGCTCTCCCCACGTCTCCCCGCCCCTGGCCCGGCCCCCTAGCTCGATGGCCAGGTACAGGGTGGCCGTGACGGCCAGCGTGACCACGACGGCGATGGGGATCACTCTCTCGGGACGGTGCACCTCCTCGCCGAGGGTGGCGATCCGGCC
>CAZAHX010000321.1:0-2523 GCA_964485005.1 uncultured Acidimicrobiaceae bacterium
ACTCTGGTTCCGCGGCACCGGCTTGCCTGGTCGGGGGGCCTGGCCCTGTCCGCTGCGCTCTGGGTGGTCGTCATGGGCGCACTGCGGGGCGAGGACGCCGGGACCATGAGCATGAGGGCGCTCATCGCCGTCGCCGGCGTGATCTTCACCACCGCCCTGGTCTCGATGCTGTTCGACCAGCTGGCCGCGGCGATCAGGAAGCACGATCGGTGGGCGCGTCTCCAGGACGCCATCGCCCGATGCTCGGAGGCTCTTCTGGTCCACTCCGATGCTTCCGCTGTCGGGGAGGCGGTGAAGGCATTGCTCGAGGCGACGGCCGCCGATTATGCCTATGTCGACAGGACCGTCGAGATCGACGGCGAGCCGGGGTGGGAGATCATCGCCGACGCCTACGAGCCCGACAACCCCGGCAGACACGACTGGGAGAGAGGCCGATATTCCCTGCTACCCAACATGTACGAGGCGATGGTCGGGGGCCGGGCTTTCGTGGTGCACACCAGAGAGCTGTCGGAGCCGGTCCGCTCCATGTACGAGGAAGACGGGATCCAGAGCGAGGTGCTGGTCCCCATCTTCGTGGGCGGGGACTTCCGGGGCTCGGTGGGATTCGTCCAATATCGCGACGACAGACGATGGTCAGAGGCGGAGATCCAGACCCTCTGGCGCGCCTCGCACATGATTGGGGCATATTGGGGCCGTCTCGACGACGCGGCCGAGCTGCGCGCCTCCAACGAGTCGAAAGACCGTCTTCTCGCCTCGGTCTCCCATGAGCTCCGCACCCCGCTGACCGCGATCGTCGGCCTCTCCGAGGAGATTGCGTCGGCGAGCGGACTGGGTGATGAGGAGCTAGACGAGCTCAACTCGATCATCGCGGTTCAGAGCCGCGAGCTCGCCGAGCTGGTAGAGGACCTGTTGGTTGCTTCTCGCGCCGACTTCGGAAACCTCTCGATCAGACCGGAGAGGATCGACCTGCGCGGCCAAGTCGAGCTGGTGGTGGGGGGCTTGCGCGAGTCGCACCGGGCGTCGAAGGTGCTCAGCCTCCGAGGCAATGGGGTCGGTGCCCAGGCCGACCCGTTGCGGGTCCGGCAGATCCTGCGCAACTTGATCACCAACGCGGTCAAGTACGGAGGGGATCAGGTGACCATCTCGGTGGACGAGGCCCGCGGGATGGCGCGGGTGACCGTGTTCGATGACGGGCCCGGGGTGCCGCTGCAGGAGACAGACCTTATCTTCGAGCGCTACTACCGGAGTGCACAGTCGCCCACCCAGCCGGGCTCGGTCGGGATCGGCCTCTCGGTGTCACGCCAGCTCGCCGAGATGATGGGAGGCACCCTGGAGTACGTCGTAAGCGACGGGGGACATGGATTCGAGCTCTGTCTCCCCCTGGTCGTCGCCCACCGATCGGAGGCGACGGCGGCCGAAGCCCCGAGCCGGGCGTGACGATCTCCTCACATGGGCGTAGCCTGGCGGCGTGACTGCTGAGGAGGCGCTCGAATACAGCCTGGCCGGTCAGGGCTCATGGCAGGATCCCGATGACCAAAGGGCGGAGCAGAAATGAACCGAATCGCCGCTTGTGACGTCTCAACGGGGAACGATTGGAGGGTCGGCGAGCCGGGTAAACGAGGTGTCGCGGCAGGACTCTCGAAGGGAACATGGGAACCACTCATCTGAACAAGCGTCTGATGCTGGGCGGATTGGCGGCGGGGCTGATCCTGATCGCCCTAGCCCTGGCATTCGCCCTGTCCACCTGGGGGGCGGTGGACAGGGTTGCCATCGATCGCCCGGAAGTGGAGGGATCTGGCGGGGCCGTGGCTTCCGAGAGTGACTCCGGCTCTGGGCAACCAGTCGACAGCGAGGGGGCAATAGATGACTTTGAGGGCCTTCAGGTCGTCCTACTGGTCGGCTCGGACTCCAGGGAAGACCTCCAGGATCTGGAGGATTTCGGCTCATTCGAGGGGCGGCGCGCCGATGTCGTGATGGTTTTCCTGCGATCCGGGAGCAGAGCCGGGGTGCTCTCCCTTCCTAGGGACCTGGTCGTGAAGAGCCTTTGCGACGGCTCCGACAGCAGGCTCAACATGATGCTGGAGGGTTGTGACGACTTGATGAACGGCCCGACTCTGCTCACCCTCGTAGTCGAGCAGCTCATCGGGGAGAAGGTCGACCACTTCGCCATGGTCGACCTCGCCGGCTTCCAGCATGCCGTGGATGCCATCGGCGGCTACGAGATATGCGTGCGGCGACCGGTGCGAGACCTCCTCTCCGGGCTCGAGCTGCCCGCGGGCTGCACCGTCGCCGACGGGCCACAGACGTTGGCCTGGCTGCGCTCCCGTAGCACCCAGGAGCTCACCGACAACGGTTGGCGGCCGCTCCCGGGAATGAACGACCTGGTCAGGAATGAGCGTCAACGGGAATTCCTCATCGATCTCATGGGCCGGCTGTCCGATTTCAGCAGTCCTCAGGCCATCGCCTCGACCGCATCCGCCGTGGCCCCGTACGTGACCGTCGACTCGCAGCTGAGCCTGATGG
>CAZAHX010000322.1:0-2511 GCA_964485005.1 uncultured Acidimicrobiaceae bacterium
ACCGGACAAGTCAAGGTGCGCACCACACCACCGACGGTCTGCACCTGGGAGACGATGAGCCGGCCCAGGGTGTCTATATCGTCGGTGGCGACCCGGGCGATGGCGTCATAAGGCCCGGTGACTATGTCGACGTCAGTGACACCAGCTATTTCCGACACCCGCCCAACGACCTCGGCCATTCTCCCCTGCTCAGTCTGTATCAGCACGTACGCCTCGACCATGGTTACCTCGGACTAGGAAGACGCCAAAACTAGTCCGCTACTCCAACCTGAGAGCCCCACTTCTGTCACACCGGCCGAAGCTGGCCATAATCCATCCTGTGAGATGGCGTGGTCAGGCGTTACGGGGCCTGATCGCCGGATTCGTGTTGAGCGCCACGATGGCGGCGCAGGCCACCGCCCAGGCTCCGGGAGTCCTGGTCGCCGAGGTTGACGGTCCGATCACTCCCGTGGTCGCCGAGCATCTGGCCGCCGCGGTGGATAGCGCTGCCGAGACCGATGCGGTCCTGGTGGTGACCATGGACACCCCGGGTGGTCTCGACACCTCGATGCGCGACATCGTCCAGACCTTCCTCAACGCTCCCGTCCCCGTCGTGGTCTACGTAGAACCTGAAGGGGCCCGGGCGGCCTCGGCGGGAACCTTCATCACCATGGCAGCTCACATCGCCGCCATGGCCCCGGCCACATCCATCGGCGCGGCGACCCCGATCGATCTTCAATCAGGAGAGACGGGAAGCGACAAGGTGATCAATGACGCCGTCGCCTTCGCGGTGTCGGTGGCAGAGCGGCGCGGGCGCAACACAGAATTCGCCGAGGACGCGGTGCGGGAGGGCACATCGATCACCTCCACCCAGGCCGTCGATCAACAGGTCGTCGATCTGGTCGCCGAAGATCTCGACGAGCTCCTGGCCGCCATCGACGGAAGGACGGTCAACGTTCTCGGCGAGGAGATCACGCTGACGACCGCCGGGGTTACGCCCGAGCGGTATGAGATGTCCACCCTCCTCCGCATCCTCGCCACCATCGCCGACCCCAACCTAGCTCTGCTCTTCCTGTCCATCGGCACGCTCGCGGTGGTCTACGAGGCCGCCAACCCCGGGCTCGGCTTCGCCGGCATCGTCGGAGTGATCCTTCTCCTGCTCGGCTTCTTCGCCTTGAGCGTCCTCCCGGTTCAGGCCGCAGGGCTGGCGCTGTTGATCCTGGCGATCACGCTGTTCGTCGGGGAGATCTTCGTTCCCGGTGTCGGCGTGCTCGCCGCGGGCGGGACGATCTCGTTGATCCTCGCCGGGATCTTCCTCTTCGAGGGGGACGTCGGGGTGAGCCCACCCGTCTTGTGGCCCACCGCCCTCATGATGGGTCTCTTGACTGCCTTCGCAGGACGCGCCGCCCTCAAGGCCCGGTTGCTGCCATCGACGACCGGCGCCGGGATCCTCGTGGGCAGACCCGTGACCGTCGTGGGAGATAGGGTGGGAGGGTGGTCGGCCCTCGTCGAGGGGTCCTGGTGGACCGTCCGACCGTCGAAAGGGAAGCTGGAGGAGGGTCAGTCGGCGGAGATCGTCGCCGTCGAGGGTCTGGAGCTACTCGTGGAACCGAAAGGAGAAGAGGATGAGCACTGAGACCGCAATCGGTTGGGCGATCGCCGGCTTCATCGCCATCATCATCCTCCGGGCGGCGGTCAAGATCCTCCCCGAGTACGAGAGAGGGGTGCTCTTCCGGCTCGGTCGTGTCACGGGGCCGCCACGAGGGCCGGGGCTGATCTTCATAATCCCGATCGTCGACCGGCTGCTGAGGGTGAGCCTGCGCATCGTGACGCTCGACATACCTCCCCAAGACATCATCACCAAGGACAACGTCACGGTACGGGTGAACGCAGTCGCCTACTTCCGGGTAGTCGATGCCAACCAGGCGATCCTCGAGATCGAGGACTTCAACTTCGGCACCTCCCAGGTGGCCCAGACCACTCTGCGCAGCATCATCGGGCAGGCCGAGCTCGACGAGCTACTCATCAACCGGGACGAGATCAACAGACGGCTCCAGCAGATCATCGACACACTCACCGATCCCTGGGGGGTAAAAGTCACCCTGGTCGAGGTGAAGGATGTCGAGCTCCCCGATGCGATGCGGCGTGCGATGGCGCGTCAGGCGGAGGCGGAGCGCGATCGAAGGGCCAAGGTCATCCACGCCCTGGGCGAACAGGAGGCGGCGGCCACCCTGGCGGAGGCGGCGCGACTCCTCGAAGACCGTCCAGCGGCCCTACACCTTCGGGTGCTCCAGGCAATGACCGAGATCTCAGCCGAGGAGAACTCGACTCTCATCTTCCCGCTGCCGATGGAACTGCTCCGATTGCTCGACACCATGCGGCCACCGGAGCAGTCCAACTAGATCACGCCCGGCTCTGCGTCGGGCCTCGAAGTCGACCTCACTCAGGAGGTGACACGTCAAGCAGGCCACTTTGCGTTTCTACGCCGAGTTGAACGACTTCCTTTCCGTCGATCAACGCTCGGCTCCCATC
>CAZAHX010000323.1:0-2508 GCA_964485005.1 uncultured Acidimicrobiaceae bacterium
GCAGGAAGAAGCCGAACAGGGCGGCGGCATGATAAACAGCGAGGCTGATCTTGGCCGAAATCGAGAGCATCGCACCGGCCAAGAGGAAGTTGACCACCACCAGCCCGAGACCGAGGGTGGCGCTCCAGGCGCCATCCCAACCTCCGGTGAGCCAAAACACCGCGATCAGGATGGGGCCGACGTACACCGCCCGGGCGACGGTATGTCGCGCCAGGACAGCTTCGACCGCGACCGAGGTGCTCTCGGTGGTCATTGCGGAGGCTCCTCGTCCAGTCTCTTCAGGTACTCCCACATCCTCACGAAGCCGGCGTAGGAGCCGACCACGATGCCTATCACCACGAGCCATGGATCGGTTCCCAGCCACCGGTCCAGGAAGTACCCGAGGAGGGTTCCGGCCAGTACCGAGCTGAGGAAGGACCCGCCATGCATCCAGCCATCGTTGAGTGCGGAGTGGACCTGTTTGGTTGTGCTGTCTTGCTTCACTGGAGCCAGCTTGTGAACAGTTTCACAAAGCCTATTTGCGGGACTTGCCTGGGACAAATCGGAACCTAGCAAAGCCGAGCCCGGGCTCACACGCCGAGAACGGCTTGTCGGATCTCTGCGCTGCCCGCCAGCTGGGCGCCCTCGCCCTCCATCACGATGCGTCCTTCGGAGAGGAGATAGGCCCGGGAGGAGATCTCGAGGGCTCGCGCCACGTTCTGCTCGACGAGGAGGACGCTCACCCCGGCGGCGCGCACGGTCTCGATAACTTCGAACACCTCGTCGACGATCACCGGGGCCAGGCCGAGAGAAGGTTCATCCATGAGCAGCAGTCGCGGCCGTGCCATCATCGCCCTGCCGATGGCCAGCATCTGCTGCTCTCCCCCGCTCAGGCTCCCGGCCAACTGGTCCGGGCGCTCGGCGAGCCTGGGGAACAGCGCATGGACTTGCTCGAGGGTGTCGCGGTGATGGGGACGGGCCTCCACGTTGAAAGCCCCGAGATCGAGGTTGTCCGCCACCGTCAACCTGGGGAACAGTCTCCGCCCCTCGGGGACGATGGCCACCCCGGAGCGACACACCCGGTGACCGGGCAAATCGGTGATGTCTAGCCCATCGAGGAGGATCCGTCCCCGGTGGGCTGGGAGCATCCCCATGATCGCACCGACCAGCGTCGACTTCCCCGCCCCGTTGGATCCGACGATGGAGACCACCTCTCGCTCCTCGACGCGGACCGAGACCTCCCAGAGAGCCTGCGCATCCCCGTAGTAGACGTCGAGATCATTGACTTCGAGCATGGCCCTCCTTGCCCAGGTAGGCGTGGATCACGGTCTCGTCGCTCATCACCTTCTTGGGCTGGCCCTCGGCGAGAACCTCGCCCTGGTCGAGCACCACGATTCGGGAGGCGAGCTGATTTACCACACGGAGCACGTGCTCGACGAACACGATGGCGACTCCGGAGTCGTGTATCCGACGCACCACGCTGACCGCATTGTCCACCTCGACCGGGTTGAGCCCGGCCAACGCCTCATCGAGGAGCAGGACTGAGGGGCGGGTGGCAATCGCCCGGGCCATCTCGAGGAGCTGGCGCTCGTGCAGGTTGACCTGGCCGGGGAGTTGGTCGGCAAGATGATCGAGCTCGACCAAGGACAGGAACTCGGCGGCGGCGCCACGGGCATCCTCCAATCCATGCGGGTCGCGCCCGAACATGATGGCGATCGCCACGTTGTCGCGAACACTCAGGGAGTGGAAGGGCCGCGGAATCTGGTACGTGCGGGCGATGCCGAGATGGGCGATCCGATGCGGTGGCATCCCAACGATGTCGTTCCCGTTCAATGACATGGCGCCAGAGGTGGGACGCAGGGCTCCGGAGATCAGGTTCACCAGGGTGGTCTTGCCCGAGCCGTTGGGCCCCACCAGCCCGAGCAGCTCACGCTCAGAGACGGTGATCGAGACACCGCGCAGGGCCCGAACCCCGCCGAAGTCCTTCGCCAGGTCCTCGACTTTCACCAGGGGCCGACCCACGTCGACAGCATGTGCCGTCTCACCGAGGATCTCCTCGGGCTCGGACTCCGCCTCCGCCTCCGACACCCGGAGACGACGCCGGCCAGGAATGAAGGCCACCAGAGCGGCCATCAGGAGACCGACGGCCAACCAATCAACGGGCTGGCCCCACCTTCCCCACAGACCCAGTCCGAGCAGTGTGACCACGAAGACACCGACGACGACCCAGGGCCGGCGGGCGAACCGGGCCGTCAGCCCTTCCGGAGCGAGCAGGACCAGCAGGACGAGTATCGCTCCGAGAACGATGAGGCTCCACCCGTCGAACCCGCTGTGGGCGAGGCGATTCTGCAGCGTGTGGATGTAGATGGCGCCGATCATGGGCCCGGCCCAGTGGTTGCGGCCGCCGAGGACGCTCATCACGATCACGAACAGCGGTACCCGCAGGTTGAAGGTGCCCTCCACGCTGACGAAGCCGAGGTTGAGTGCGAACACCGCTCCGGACACTCCTCCGATGAGGCCGTTGGCGGC
>CAZAHX010000324.1:0-2499 GCA_964485005.1 uncultured Acidimicrobiaceae bacterium
TCACCATCATGATGCTGCTCACCGGTCTCCTCATGCCTCCGGTGGGGCTGCTCTGCTTCGTGGTCTCCGGGGTCACCAAGATCCCCCTCGGCGACGTCTACCGGGGGATCTTTCCTTTCGTGGGTGCGCTCGCGGTGGCGATCATGCTCGTGATCTTCGCTCCTTCCCTGGTCACCTGGCTGCCCGACTTGATGACGCGGTGAGCGGACCGAGCCGGTTGCCCGGCTCAATCGCAACGAGTAGTTTCACCTCACTCATCGAGAGCGGCCGAGGGACAGGCCCCATGACGCCGCGGCAACCGCTGGACCCGGCACGGTGCCAATGCCTGATCGATGACCCGGTCGAGCAACGGGCATCGAAATGGCGAGCGACACGGCAGAGCACACCGAGCAGGGGGTAGCCCGCTTCTTCGACTCCCGCGCTGCCTATCTGCTCTTCAGCACCGCGACCAACGAGAAACCGGTGGTGGCGGCGCGGATCGGCGAGGAGCTCCCTCGCATCGGCCCCGGGCCCGACGCCCTGCGGATCCTCGATGCCGGCATGGGCGACGCCACCGTGCTGACCCAGCTGATGCGGAGGATGCACCAGGAATTCACCCACGTCCCCTGGCTGGTGGTGGGTAAGGAGATCAGCATCGAGGACGTCAGGCTCTCGTTGGACAAGCTGGCCGATCGCTTCTACGAGCATCCAGAGATGGTCTTTGTGGTCAACAACATGTATTACAAGGAGGCTCCCCATCTGATGCCCGCCCGGGAGGAGGCGGCGGCCAACCTGAGCTGGCGGACGGTGCCGCTCGAAGGGTCGACCGCGTACGCCTTCTCCCGTCAGATCAGGGCGCTGTACCCCACTCTGGTGGATGACTGGGCGGTGCGGACCAGTCCCAAGACCGGCAACCCACTGTATGTGCGTCCTTCCGTGTTGGTCCTCTATCGCAAGGACAGAGAGTTCATCCTCGACGACGTGATTCCCAGACCGGAGGCGGGGGAGCGCCATTACGACCTGGTCATCGCCTCCCAGCCTTACCGGGCGAGGACCAGCGTCGAGCACAAGATGAGGACCGTCATCACACCGCTCTCGCGAGCACTGTCACCCGGGGGGCGAATGGTGGTGGTGCACTCCCATGGGAACGATCCCGGGATGGAGATCATCCGGGGGGTCTGGCCCGATGAGAACCCGTTCCAGACCAACCGTCACCTACTGGCAGGGGCCGCCGAGGACTTCTTCACCTCTCCCGGAGACGAGAGTCTGCGCTTCGAGGAGCTTTCTGATGAGGAGGCGATCTTCAGGTACCACCTCCACGCCATGTCCTCGGAGGTCCAGGAGCACATCGGCACCTCGTTGATCGTCGCCGCCTGGAACGCCGCCGCCTATGTCGCCCAGATCGAGGAAGAGCGTCTCGCAGAGGCAGTCAGCTCGGGCCGATACGTCCCAGCCACTCGCGAGGTGATCCAAAGACACCAGGGGGTGTGGTTCAACGACGAGGCTTTCGTCATCTCCCGAAAGGAGGAGTGACACCATCGCGCCCCTCAAGTTGGGCCGGCTCGATGCCACCTCGCGGGCCTCGATAGCCCAAGCTCTCCGCGTGGGTCGTTACGAATTGGTCCCCACCGCATCGGCGGTCCCCGCTGCAGAGGAGGTTGCAAGTGGAGGTGTCGTCACCATCACCGCATCACCCCGCCGGGGGATGGATGCCACTGTCGAGCTCGCCGTCGAGCTGTCGGGTGCAGATCTGAGCGTCGTACCCCATCTTGCGGCGCGGCTGGTGCGAGACAGAAGACATCTCGAGGAGCTGGCGCAACAACTGGTCGATGCCGGTATCACGGAGATCTTCGCGATCGGCGGAGATGGTCCGCCTCAAGGCGTGTTCAGCGAGGCGCTGGAGCTGATTCAGGCATTGGAGCGGATCGGCCATCGCTTCAGCATCGGCATCGCAGGGTATCCGGAGGGTCATCCCGTGGTCAGCGACGACAGATTGGCTGCGGCGCTGGCCGCCAAGGAGCCCCACGCCTCCTATCTGGTGACCCAGATGTGTTTCGACCCCTCGGCCATCGGGGCGTGGATCGAGACCATTCGGGCCCGAGGAATCGAACTCCCGGTGCTCATCGGGCTGCCCGGGGTAGTAGCGATGACTCGTCTCATCCCGGTGGCCGCCCGTATCGGAGTGGGCGCCTCCATCAGATTTCTCACACGCCACCGTGGCCTTTGGCGGAAGCTTTTCGCCTCCGAATACACCCCTACCGATTTGCTCGTGGAGCTCTCGCCGGTGCTGGGAGCGCCCACCACCGGCGTTGTGGGCCTTCACCTCTACACCTTCAACCAGGTGGCGGCGACCGAGGCTTGGCGACTGGAGCTGCTCGAGCATCTCGAAGGCTGAGGGCAGCCCGGTTCGATGTATAGAAGTGTCGCTTACGAGTGAGGGGGCGTAGAGCCCCGGTATCTAGGGTGGGCGCCAGGGTCGTTTGGTGTATTTGTGGCCGAGTGGGCTGGTCCAGGTGATGG
>CAZAHX010000325.1:0-2493 GCA_964485005.1 uncultured Acidimicrobiaceae bacterium
GAGCGGAGCACCTTGACCGCCCACTGCTCGACGCCGGGGGCGACACCGACCACGTGGACGTCCCCGTAGAGGGTGTTGCTGAAGTTCACGCCGTCGTCGAGGGCGCCGATGGTCCCGGCGACATGAGTCCCGTGCCCGTTGTCGTCATCGCCGGCGCCGAGGCTGCAGCTAGCGAACAAGGGGCTGCCCCCGGAGCAGTCCACCGACGCGGCGGTGTTGACGTTGAGGTCGGTGTGCTGGAAGTCGATGCCGGTGTCGATCACCGCCACCACCGCCTCTACTCGGAGGTCGTCGTTGCCGTCGATGTCGAGGTTGGCGTTTTGATCGGCATTGATCCGGTCGATACCGGTGGGCACCGGCACGGACGAGGTGTCGCCGGCGATGTGGGCGAGCTGGTCGATCTCGACATAGGCCACTCTGGGATCGCGCTCGATGGCGGCGAGAGCACGCGGTGACAGTGTCGCCGAGAAGCCCTTGAGGGCGTGCTGGTAGACGAAGCCGAGCTGAGCGCCATGAGCCGATGCCAGTTCGGCGGCGGTCTCAGCCGGGTCGCTCACATCGTCGTGGAAGACCACGATCGCCTGCTGCGGTGATCCCCCTCCCACATCATTGACCGGCGCCGCCGCCGACGCGGTCATCACAAAAAGCCCGACAAGAGCCGTGGCGGTCACCACGCGCATCGCTCCACCTCCAGAAAGATCGATGTCCGGAACACTACTCGGAGCACACCCCCTAGTCCATTGCGAATTCTGAGTAGCTGCGGCTCGAGCCGCGGCATGGAAGCTCACTCTTAGGATGGTCGCTCCCCATGGCCCGATCCAGTATCGACCGCCCCAACGACCGGCCCCGGCTCTACTGGGCGGGAAGCTCGAGTCTGAGAGTCTCGGTCGCAGTCGGTTTGGGCCGGGCTCTGGTCGGGGCCGGTGCGGTGCTGATCGTCGGGCGCATCATCGACCGGGCCGCGGCCGGCGACGCCGCCACTGACCTCTTCCTCTGGCTGGCCGTCCTCCTCTTGGCTCGAGCCGCCCTCTCGGCGATACCGCCGGTGACCGCCGCGGCCACCGCCAACCGGGTGGAATCCGATCTACGGGCCCGAGTCCTCGACGCCATCTTGCGCGTCGGCCCCTGGTCGGGGCGGCGCACCGGCGACACCGTGGCCAAGGCCACCGAGGGCGTCGAAGCAGTCGGAGCACTCGCCGGCACCTTCCTCCCCCAACTCATCACCGGGATGTCAATCCCGCTACTCCTTGCAGTCGTGGTGGCCACGATCGACTGGCTGACGGCCGTCGTCCTCGTCCTGGTGCTTCCGCTGATCCCCTTGCTCCTCCGTCTTCTCGAGAAACGGTTCGCATCGGTCAGCGCCCGCTATCGGGAGACAGCCGATCGGTTGGCGGCCCGTTTCCTCGACGGGATCCAGGGGATGAGGACCCTGAAGACCCTCGACCAGGCCGACGCCTACGGCGACCGGCTCGCCGAAGACGCCGAACGTCTCCGCGCCGAGACCATGGGCTTGCTTCGGGTCAACCAGCTCGCCCTTCTTGCAGTGGACACCCTGTTCACCGTGGGCACTGTGGTGGCCGCAGCGGCGATGGCGGCTCTGCGACTCTCGGCCGGGGCGATAACGCCCGGGGAGGCCACAGCCATCGTCCTCCTCGGAGTGATGCTCATCGAGCCGCTGAGCCAAATCGGGCGCTTCTTCTATGTCGGTGCCATCGGCCGCGCCGCCGCGGCCCAGGTGCGAGAGCTGCTGGCCGTGGTCGACGAGGCCGTGACACAGCATTCTGAGGCGCCGACGCCGCCACCCGCAGGCCTCATCCAGCTCAGACGGGTCTCCTTCGCCTACCCGGACGGGACACAGGCCCTCGAGGAGGTGAGTTTTCGCATCGAGCCGGGCGACCGGGTCGCCCTGGTCGGGCCCTCTGGGGCGGGCAAGACCACCATCGCCCACCTCGCCCTCAGTCTCCTCGAACCCCAGCACGGGTCGGTGAGGGTCGGCGGCCCCGCCGTGCTCGTGCCCCAACGCCCTTACCTGTTCCACGGGTCGGTGGCCGACAACCTGAGGCTCGCCAAACCCGACGCCACCGACCCACAGCTGTGGGCTGCGTTAGAAGCGGCCGATCTTGCGGACACCGTTGTCGAGCGAGCTCACGGGCTCGACACTCAGGTCGGCGAGCGCGGCCTCCAACTCAGCGGCGGAGAGGTTCAGCGCCTGGCCATAGCCCGGGCGCTTCTCGTCGACGCCCCGGTGGTGGTGCTCGACGAGCCCACATCCAACGTGGACCTGGAGAGCGAGGCCCGGCTCCGCACCGCCATCGACCGGCTCACCTCGGGGCGCACCTTGCTGGTCATAGCCCATCGACGCTCCACCATCGCCGGGATGGACCGCGCCCTGATAATCCGGGGCGGGAGATTGGTCGAAACCGTGGAGGCGGGCCAGATATGACCCGGGTAGAGATCGCGAGGAGGCTGCTCCGGCTGCTCCGGCCACTGGCT
>CAZAHX010000326.1:0-2486 GCA_964485005.1 uncultured Acidimicrobiaceae bacterium
CCGCGAGCTGGCCGCCTTCGCCGAGTTCGGCTCCGAGCTCGACGCCGCCTCGCTGGCCCAGCTGGAGAGGGGCCGCCGGGTGGTCGAGGTCCTCAAGCAGCCCCAAAACCAGCCGGTGCCGGTGGAGGAGCAAGTCCTCGTGCTGTACGCGGTGACCGAAGGGCTCATGGACGACGTTGACGTCGACGACGTCCGGCGCTTCGAGCGGGAGATGCGCGAATACTTCAACACTCGTCACTCGGATCTCTTGGAGAGCATCCGCGAGAGCGGCAAGCTCCCTGAGGGCGATGCCCTGGACCAGGCCGTCGAGGGCTTCAAGGAGACCTTCGCCGGCTCGAGCAAGGCCGAGTAGCGACGATGGCATCCGCCCAGCTCCGTGATACCCGCCGACGAATCGAGAGCATCGAGGCCACCAAGAAGATCACCCGCGCCATGGAGCTGATCGCCGCCAGCCGTATCCCCAAGGCGCAGGCCCGGGTAGAGGGCTCCAAGCCCTACACCGCCAAGCTGATCGAGGTCATCGAAAGCGTGGGCGGCGCCGGTGGAGACACCTCCCATATGCTCCTGGAGCGCAGGGACATCCGGACTGTCGGCGTGTTGGTGGTCACCTCGGACCGGGGTCTGGCCGGCGCCTATGCCTCCAACATCATCCGACTCGCCGAGCACCGGATAGTCGAGTTGCAGAGGTCGGGTGCCGACGTCCTCATCTACGCCGTGGGCAAGAAGACCCAGTCCTACTTCCGCTACCGCGGCTACCGAATCGAGCGAGCCTGGCTGGGGGTCACCGACACCCCCGGCTACGGCGACGCACGGGCCATCGCCAACACGGTGATGGCGGCATATGCCGGGCGCCGGATCGACGCCCTCGAGGCGTTCTTCACCCGTTTCCAATCGGCGCTGACCCAGGTGCCGATCCATCGCGACGTGCTCCCAATCAGCCCTCCCGAGGGGACCGGGGAGCGTGAGGGTCCTTCGGTCTCCTACGAGTTCGAGCCATCACCGGGGGAGATTCTCGACCGGCTGCTCCCCCGGTACGTGGAGGCCATCCTGTTCAACATGTTGCTCGAGGCCTCCGCCTCGGAGCACAGCGCCCGGCGTCGTGCCATGAAGGCTGCCACCGACAACGCCGAGGAGCTGATCAAGACCCTGACCGTCCAGGCCAACCGGGCCCGCCAGGCGGAGATCACCACCGCGATCACCGAGATCGTGGGTGGAGCCGAGGCCCTTGCCGAGTCGAAATGAACTTGTCTGTGAGGAGAAACTGCTCTATAGCAACGATTTCCCCTCACAGACGCGATATATGAGGAGACAGCGATGAGTGAGAACAATGTGGGACGGATCGTCAAGGTGACCGGGCCCGTGGTCGACGCCGAGTTCCCCCCGGACAACCTGCCCGAGATCCTGAACATGGTGGAGATCCACTTCACGCTGTACGACGAGGATCGCACCATCTACGCCGAGGTTGCCCAGCATCTCGGCGACTCCACGGTGCGGGCCATCGCCCTGGCGCCGACCGACGGCCTGGTGCGCGGCTCCAAGGTGGTCGACACCGGCGGCCCCATCACCGTCCCCGTCGGCGACCAGACCCTCGGTCACATCTTCAATGTGTGGGGGGATTCACTCGACGCCCCCGACAAGGAATTCGGCCCCCCGCGATGGCCCATTCACCGCACTCCGCCCCGGTTCGAGGACGTGGAGCCGCAGAAGACCGTCTTCGAGACCGGGATCAAGGTGCTCGACCTGATCTCTCCCTACCTCGAGGGCGGCAAGATCGGCCTCTTCGGCGGGGCGGGGGTAGGCAAGACGGTGCTCATCCAGGAGATGATCAACCGGGTGGCCACCCAGCACGGCGGAGTCTCGGTCTTCGCCGGGGTCGGCGAGCGCACCAGGGAGGGCAACGACCTCTACTTGGAGATGCAGGACTCGGGGGTCATCGACAAGGCCGCCCTGGTCTTCGGTCAGATGGACGAGCCTCCCGGGGTTCGGCTTCGGGTCGCCCTCGCCGCCCTCACCATGGCGGAGTACTTCCGCGACGAGCAGAACCAGGATGTGCTCCTCTTCATCGACAACATCTTCCGGTTCACCCAGGCGGGTTCGGAGGTGTCCACGCTGCTGGGGAGGATGCCCTCCGAGGTGGGGTACCAGCCCAATCTGGCCGATGAGATGGGAGCCCTACAGGAGCGGATCACCTCGCTGAAGGGGCGGTCGATCACTTCGCTGCAGGCGATCTACGTGCCTGCCGACGACATCACCGACCCGGCCCCGCACACCGCCTTCGCTCACCTCGACGCGACCACGGTGCTCTCCCGCCCTCTCACCGCCTTGGGCATCTACCCGGCGGTGGACCCGCTCGACTCGACGAGCCGGGCTCTCGACCCCCAGATCGTCGGGGAGGAGCACTACTTCGTGGCCACCGAGGTGCAGCGCATCCTGCAGCGCTACAAGGACCTCCAGGACATCATCGCCATCCTCGGCATCGACGAGCT
>CAZAHX010000327.1:0-2485 GCA_964485005.1 uncultured Acidimicrobiaceae bacterium
GTCGACGACTTTGCCGGCGCCGAGCCGGAACACGGGCATGACCTCGGAGATGGCATCGAGAGGATCATCCGGGCCACTCATGATGGACTCGCCGATCCGGATCGCCTGAGACACCGTGCCACGGATCAGTGGACCGGAGGCGGCCGCAGCCGTCATGGGATACAGGCCCCCGCACGCCGATCCGCCGAAGGTCGCCACCGAGTTGCGGGCAAGCTTCTCCAGCCACTCGTTGTCACGGGCGCGATAAACGATCGTTTGCAGCCGCTCGTCCGTGATCACGGCCGGCGAGCCCGACATGCCGAACAGGTGCGGAGTCAGCATCTGCAACTCCGGGAAGGCACGACCCATGAAGTCGCCGTCGACTAGAGGGAGCCCCGCATGACATGCCCAGGCCACGGGCAGGACGCCGTTGATGCCTCCCATCTCGAAAGGCATGATGGCGGTCACCGGCCGCCCAAAGATCCGGGAGTAGACGTCGCTGATCGCCTTCCCCTCGGCTCCGTTGGGGAACTTCTCCACCATCACGGTGGGTGCTCCGATCATCCCGCAGGGGAGGATGAGAGCGTCGGGATCCAGCTCGTCGAGGGAGTACAGGTCGACGGGGCCCAGACGCCGCACGGCCTCCTCGGCCATCAGCTCCCCGATGCGAGGGTCACCCCCGCCACCTCCTCCGAGCACCGTGCATCCGAGCGCAAGCGCAGGGAGATTGTCCAGAGATATCTGCATGTGCACGATTCGAAGGTAGGCGACCCTGAACATCAGTCCTATGGGCTGATCACACATAAACCGCACGCGGATTGTGGATCTGATATAAACCTGGGGATGGCGACGGTAACGGACGTCTACAGGGATCTGGTTCGAACCGATACTGAGTTTGTCCAAGAGCTGGTACCGGATGCGCATCGGGAGATCCGGGACCTACACCTCCTCGACGACCTCCACCAGGCACGCGACACTCCGGCGGGAGTGCTGATCCTGCTCACCGCTTCCGCCTCCCGGCAGGCGGAAGGCTACGAGCTGGACGTCGCACTCCGCCGACTTCCGCAACCAGCTGGTCTGATCATCCAGAACGATTGCCGGCGACCTTCTACTACGGGCATACCGCTCGCCCGAAGGCTCGAGGTTCCGATTCTCTGGCTTCGGGGAGAAGCCGACGTGGGCTCACTATTCCGCAGGATCGGTCGACTCATCCACGACGAGACGACCGCTCTCCTGGAGCGGACCGAGGACCTGTTGGAGTTGCTAGACGACGCAGACCATCGGGGGGAGGATGTGGTGCGGGCGCTGCTGGAGCACGATCCGTTCGAATTCTCTGTCGGAGAAGAGGACGCCGAACTGGTTGGCGTTCCACTGGTTCTCACCGACGAGCAGACTCCATGGCTCCACCGGAGCCGCTCCAGCCGGTTCGAGGACCTCATCGCCCGATTGGTGGGCTGGCGTGTCGCAGCCGCGATGACGCTCCACGATGTGCAACGGGACCGAGCGGACCAACTAACGCTCCACTCGGTGGGTGCCCTCCTGGACCAGATCCTCTCGGAGCCGGACGAGGAGGAACTGCAAAGGTTGCTTCGCCAGGCCCGCACCTTTGGGTTGCCCATCGACGGGTGGCACGAGGCCGTCCGCTTGGACCTTGCGGATCTGCTGGTGTTATGCGACAACGACCCTGTGGTGGCGTATGAGCGAACCGAGGTCGTCTCGAGACTCGCTGTACAGACGGCCCGACGAACTGGCGGAACCTGGAACATGGTGATCCGCCCATCGGGATGTCTGATGTTCAGGACCCGCGGTCGGCCCCGCACCCCGAAGGATGCCCGGGAGATCCTGCAGCAGATGACGACGGTGATAGAAGAGATCCGAGAGCGCGTGCCAGACCTGGCCGTCTACTGTGGCATCGGAACGTCCCATGAAGGATCGGTGGGCCTGGCACCTGCCCAAGCCGAGGCCGACTCCGCCGTTCAGCTTGCGCGACTCAGGGGAACGGCCAACCGTCCAGTGATCTTCGATGCTCCCGGCATCCGTCGCCTTCTGCTCGAGTGGTATTCGTCCACGACCGTCCGCCAAAGCATCGAGGAATTGCTGGCGCCGCTAGATGACTTGGGGAAGTCCCAGAAACGACGCGAATACATACAAACGCTGCGAGTCTATCTAGATACCAACCGCTCCATCGCCCGAAGCGCCGAACAGCTCTTCGTCCACCGCAACACTGTCGTCTACCGCATCAAACGGATCCTCGAGTTGCTTGAAGTCGACCTCGACGATCCCCATCAGGCATTGTCCCTCCATCTCGCCTGTCACGCAGAGCTTGGCCTACACCCTTCGTTCCAAGACTGAACCTGGATCGGCTGGCGGTCACGTGGAAACGCGCTTGACGTCGGGGACGTTGGGGGGCGCTGCCGGCGGTGGCGAGACGCCCGCAGACGCACCCCCCTGGCTCGAGCGCCGTGGCCAGGTTCACCCATTCCAGCGCAGCGGGATAGACACAGGA
>CAZAHX010000328.1:0-2459 GCA_964485005.1 uncultured Acidimicrobiaceae bacterium
ACGCCAGACCGAGGGGCGGGGAAGGGCGGGGGCGAGCTGGCTCACCGCCGAACGGGCCCTCGCCGTCTCACTGGCGCTGAGGGTCGATCCCGGGGAATCACGCCCGCTCTCCCTCATGGCAGGGGTGGCCGCGGCCGGACTCGGCTCCGCAGTCGAGCTGAAGTGGCCCAACGACGTGATGGTGGGCGACTCGAAGGTGGGAGGAATCCTGGTGGAGAGGAGTGGCGACATTGCTGTGATCGGACTGGGTCTCAATCTCTGGTGGCCGGCGCCGCCGGAGGGGATGTGCGGTCTCTTCGCCGAGGACCCGGGCGGGGAGAGGCATGCCGAGTTCGGTGCCCTGTGGGGCGCCGGGATGATGCGGCTCCTCGACGATCGGGGATGGCCCCGGGAGCGATACAAGGCGCTGTGCTCCACCCTCGGTCGTGAGGTGACCTGGGAGCCGGACGGAGAGGGCAGGGCGGTCGATGTGGACCGTCACGGCGCTCTCAGAGTCGAGCGCGCCGGAAAGCTGGTCACGGTTCGCTCCGGTGAGATCAGGCACCTCCGGCCCGGGGCACCGACAGACCCCTAGCCGAGATCCACCACCTCGGGCTGGTCGAGGGTGGCGTCGAAGAAGGCGAGCACCCGGGCCCAGGCGTCTTCGGCTGCGCCCGCCTCGTACCCCTCGTCGTCGATGTCGAGGAAGCCGTGGCCCGCCCCCTCGTAGAGCAGCCACTGGCCATGTTCGTTCCGGCGCTGCGCCTCGTCGACGCTGGAGACGTCGATGAGGTCGTCTTCGGCGCCGTACAGACCGAGCACCGGCACCGAGAGGTGGGCGAGGTAGTCCACCACCTGGTGCTCCCGCTCCTCGTCACCGGTGAGGGGGGCCGACACTGCGACCACCGAGCGGACCCAATCCCGGGTGGCGGCGGCGGTCAAGGCGAATCGGCCCCCGGTGCCGGTCCCGAACAGTCCGACGCCCTCACCCGAGTTCCACACCACGTCGTCGGAGATGATGAAGTCGTACATCTCGTCGATGTCCCCGAGGGCGCGGCGATCGGGGAGGGCGTTGTAGACCTCGAGGGGATCACCGGAGCCCCGGTAGAAGTCGAGGCTGAGGGCGGCGAACCCATGCCGGGCGAGACGACGGCAGAGGTCCTTCTCGAACCCGGTTATCCCTTGGAGCGCGGGGAGCACGAACACCACCGGGAACCTGCCCTCCTCGTCGGGCCGCGAGAGGTACCCCGTGCGAGAGCGGGCCCCGACAGGGATGGGGCACGAGCCGTACATGATGGGATATGTGCCCTCGTGGGCAAGCACGACCACTTCCTCGACACCTCCGATGCGCGACCAGCCGAGATTAGGCCGAGGACGGCGGCGTTCCCAGCCCATGTCGCGCTGACATCTCATCGCGACGGGATCCAGTTATCGTGATCCGGTCTCAACGAGATGCCCAAACACACAGTCCCCTCTTCAGCGCGGCGTTCTATCCCCAAGTGGCTCAAGGTGACCATCATCTCGATCTTGGTGGTGGCCAACCTCGCCCTCCTCGGGGCGATCTACGCCATCTGGGTGGGCGAGAACGCCCTGGGGACTGCGACTACCGACGACCAGGTGACCGCGGCCCTCGACGAGTCCACCGGCGGCGATCTCACCATCCTGGTGGTGGGGTCCGACTCCCGTGAGGGGCTCGACGACTTGACCAACTTCGGCACGGAGGGCGGAGCGCGGGCCGATGTGGTCATGTTGGTCAAGATCCACGGGGACAACTCGACCACCCAAATGCTGAGCGTGCCCCGCGACCTGTGGGTCGACATCCCGGGCCGCGGGAATGACAAGATCAACGCGGCCTATGCCTACGGCGGCCCCACCCTGATGGTGGAGACCGTCAAGGCCAATCTGGGCATCGAGGTCAACCACTACATGGAGATCGACTTCGTCGGCTTCCAGGGCATGATCGACGAGCTCGGCGGGGTCACCATCGACTTCCCCTACCCGGCGAGGGATGCCAAGTCCGGTCTCGACGTCGACGCCGGACGACAGCGTCTCGACGGGGACATGGCCCTGGCGTACGCCCGATCCCGCTCCTATCAGGAGTTGCAGAACGGCCAGTGGGTCAGCGTCGACGCCAACGACATCGGCCGCACTGCCCGCCAGCGCGAGGTGGTCAGGGCGATGATGGCCGAGATCAAGAGTCCGAGCACGGTGGTCGAGGCGGGTTCGGCGGCGTCCGCCATGGCCCGGCACATGACCATCGACTCCAGGCTCGCCGAGGCGTCGGCGGCCCGCATGGCCTGGAACTTCAGAGGAATCCTCAGTGGTGCCACCGACGGGGCCACCCTGCCCACCCGTACCGACAACATCGGGGGAGCCTCCGTCGAGATCATGGTGGAGCCCGACGCCAGCACGATGCTCGCCAACTTCCGATCGGGCCAGCCTTTGGCGGGCGAGGCTCTCCGGCTCCAGGTGCTCAACGG
>CAZAHX010000329.1:0-2429 GCA_964485005.1 uncultured Acidimicrobiaceae bacterium
ACGGGCTCCTCGGTCTCCCCATGCGCAACCACGAACACCAGGGACTTCACGATCGCCGACACCGGGCAGCCGATGGCGGCGGCGGCATCTTCGGCAGTCTTCGTCCCCTCGGGGAAGTGGCGGACCTCGGCGGCGAGGCCGGGCATCGATCCGAGAAGCCGCCGGCTTGCTGCGGGGAGATCAGCCGCCACGGACGATGTCCACGGTCTCGGCCATTCCGTCAAAGTCGGCGAGGTCGAGCCATTGGACATAGATCCGCTCCACGCCGGCCTCCTCGAGACCGGCCACGGTCTCGGCTACGCGCTCCGGAGTGCCGATGGGGAAGCCGTTGTCGACATAACGGTCCTCGAGCTCCTTGGGGGTGATGCCCCGCTCGGCCGCTCCCTGGGCGAGACGCTCCTGGAACTCCGTTTCGGTCCGACCCACCAGGGCGCCGCCCATCACCGTCGCCTCCACCTCACGGCCGTCGGCGGCGTCCCTCATCACCCCGATCTTGGCCTTGGCCTCGTCGGCTGGGCAGATGAAGAAGTTGTACTCGTCGGCACGCTCTCCGGCCAGGGTCGGGGTCCGCTGCTCGCCGCTGCCCCCGATGACCAGACGCAACCCGGTCGGTTTCGGCTTGACGTCTGCGTCGAGGAAGTAGTGCTCGCCGTCGTGCTTACCGTGGCCTTCCCCGAAGGCCTCCTCGAGGTAGTCCAGCGCCTCCTCGAATCGCTCCCACCGCCCCGGCCAGTCGGGGAAGGGGATGCCGAGACGCTGGTGCTCCAGCTCCATCCAACCGGTGCCCACGCCCAGGTCGAGGCGTCCGCCCGACATCTGGTCGATGGTGGCGGCGTTTTTTGCGATCACCGCGGGGAGTCGAAAGGTGACCGGGGAGACCAGGACGCACAGCCTGATGTTCTCGGTGTCCCGTGCCAGCCCGGCGAGGACGGCGAAGGCGTCGGTCGACTCCGGGGTGGGATCGCGCCCGGAGAGGTAGTGGTCGCAGCGTGCAAACGAGGTGAGCCCTTCGGTCTCGGCCCACCGGGCGAAACGAAGCTGTTGGTCGTAGGTGCCCCCGAGATGGGGCTCGGTCATCAACGAAAATTCCAAGATCTGGCTCCTCTCAACACTTCTGTGTCAATTAACCCGGCTATAGGCCCCGCGAATTGACACAGAACGATTAAAAACCCTAACCCTGGTAGGCGTCGAGGATGATTTCGAAGTCGGAGGGGTCGTCCTCGCCGACGAAGAGCTGGGGGTAGAAGCGCTGGCAGCCGGCCTCCTCGAGGGCGGCGATCATCTCAGCGGCCTTCGACCCCGAACCGTGGGGATAGCCTCGCTCCTCGTAGACCTCCTCGATGTGCTCGGTGGTCTGCCCCGTCTTCTCAGAAAGACCTTCGAGAAGACGCCGGTAGTCGGGCTCCTTCTTGGCGGCGAGGCCGGGACCGGCCGACGACCAGAAGATCTCATCGGGGTCGCGCCCGATCTCCTCGGCCTCGGCCCTGGTCTTCGCCACCACCTCCCGGAAAACCTCGGGTTTGCGTGCATAGAGGTTGTACTCGTCTGCGTAACGGGCGGTGATGCTCCTCGCCTTCTTCTTTCCCGCCCCTCCCGTCATGAGGCGCAGATTTCGGGGATGAGGATGAGGATCGAACTCGGCGAGCGTGTAGTGCTTCCCCTCGAAGCCGACCGCTTCAGGGTTGATCGCCGCCCGCAGGTAGGCCATGGCCTCCTCGAGCATCTCCATCCGCACCTTCAACTCGGGGTAGGGGAGGCCGAACAGCTCGAACTCCTCGTCGAGCCACCCCGCACCTACCCCGAGGGTGAAACGCCCTCCCGAGATCTCGTCGAGGGTGACCCCCATCTTGTAGAGGACGGCGGGGTGCCGGAATCCGATCGGGCTAACCAGGGAGACCAGCCCCAGCTTCTCGGTTTCCCGGGCAAGCCCGGCGAGATGAACCAGATGGTCCCAGGCCGGTTTCTCCGGCTCGCTGCCCCGGTACAGGTAGTGGTCGGGAAGAGCGAGCGCGGCGAGTCCGCGTTCCTCGGCCCATCGCGCCGCGGTGAGGACGAAGTCCCAGTCACCTCTGGCCTGGATGCCGAACTCCATCACACCGCGGTAGTGGCGTCGTCGAGCAGTGCCCGGGCGTGCATGGCGACTTCGAAGTCGGGGTCGAGCACCCGGTGTAGGGCCACCCCGTTGAGCGCCGTGACCAGGGTCTGCGCCCGCCGGGTCACCTCGCTCTTGGAGAGCTCGGGCCGCTCCCGTGAGATGGCGTCAGCGAACCGGGCCACCCGGGCCGCGTGGTGGCGGAGCACCCGACCCCTCAGCTCGGGCTTGTTCCGGCTCCCGGAGACGGCGATCCCGATGTAGACCCTCGCCAGATCGTCTTGCTCGGTGACGAAACGGACATAGGCGTCCACGAGGTCGGACAGACTCTCCTTGC
>CAZAHX010000330.1:0-2415 GCA_964485005.1 uncultured Acidimicrobiaceae bacterium
CGCGCTCGCGGGCTGCGATGGTGTCGTCGACCTCTCCCAGCCACCAGGCAGATTCGGCCAATGCCTCGAGTTGCTCCGGTTCGGCTTCGGGGGCCCTCAGCAGCGCCCCGAGCTCGCTATATGCCGTAGACCAGTCGTGGCCGGACCACGCTCTCATCCCGGCCGCCATTTCCGCTCCCGACAACTGACACACCCCTGTTCCCCCGCTTTCCTCGCAGAACCTAATCCTCGCGACCGCCAAACGCCTCTGGCGGCAAGACTCTTTCCTAATGCTCCAGGGCCGGTATACCGGCCCTCTGGGCATTGAGAAGGACGATTTTGAGTGCCAGTGCTACGCGTGTAGTATAGGTGTATCATGTTGGTCGCACATAGGACGCAGGTTGACACCGACGTCTTCCATACCCGGACGGGGACCTCGATACATGGCTTGATGGACCTGAGCCGTATCTCGGTCGAGGGCGACACCGACCAGGGGCTCACCGCAGCCCTGGGTCGAATCGGTGACCGGGGTGGCGAGACCTGGCTCCACCTCGTTGGGCTCTGTCTGGACCTGGCCCCGCCGGCCCCCATGGATCAGCTCATCGAACACATCACAGCCATGGATGCGATGGACTTCCGAAGGGTCCTGCTCGGGAGCACGGCCTGGTCGTGGCGCTCGATCGTGGGGGCGGAGACCATCGAGGCGGCTGCTCGTGGCGACGAGGGCGCTGCGAGCAGGCTCCTCTCCGACGACCGCTACTACGGCGGCTCGGCTCTGGCTTCGCTCGCCACCATCCTCCCTCTCGATGCGGATGAGACCAAGCAGCGATTCATCTCGACCTTGAAGGCCTACCGCGATGCCTACGAGGTCGAGGACCTGGCCGGCCCGCTCGCCGGGACCGCCCGTGAACTGGCCGCCATGGCCGCCGAAGACGGGTGGGTCGAGGCGCTCGAGCAGGTCACCGGCTACCGCTACATGCCCGAGCCCGAGGCCCGGCGGGTGGTGGTGATTCCACATCTCGCCGGCCCCAGTCTCGTCCTGGCCCAACACAACGACACTCGTCTCATCGTCTATGGGGCAGCGCCACCCCCCACGGCGATGGACCACATCGTGGAGATCGGCAAGGCATTGTCCGACCGGTCCCGGGTCGAGATCCTGCAGGCCCTCGCCAAACAGCCTCTCCAGCTCGGAGAGCTCGTCGAGCAAATGGAGCTGACCAGGTCGACCGTCCACCACCATCTCCGTCTGCTCCGCTCCGTCGGGCTGGTCTCGATGAGCGGAAACGCCCGCGCCTACCGGTATCAAATCAGCCCACGCGGGCGGAGTCAGGCCCTCCACGCCATCGACGGGCTCTTGAAGGCCGACGGCTCACAGAGGAGCGTCTCATGACCGTGCCCGCTCCCCACCCGGTCCGTATCGCAATACAGCTTCACCCCCAGCACGCCGACTACGACGCGATTCGCGCCGCGGTGTACCAGGCCGAGGAGCTCGGGGTGGACATCGTCTACAACTGGGATCACTTCTTCCCGCTCTATGGAGAGCCGGACGGAAAGCACTTCGAGGCCTGGACCATGTTGGGAGCGTGGGCCGAACAGACCTCGCGGATCGACATCGGTTGTCTGGTCAGCTGCAACTCCTACCGCAACCCCAATCTCCTCGCCGATATGGCCCGCACCGTGGATCACGCCTCGGGGGGCCGGCTCATCTTCGGAATCGGCTCCGGATGGTTCCGCCGCGACTACGAGGAGTACGGCTATGAGTACGGGACCCCGGGAAGCCGTCTCGATGACCTCGCTCGTGACCTCCCCGTGGTGAAGGCTCGTTGGGACGAGTTGAACCCCGCTCCCACCCGGGACATCCCCGTGCTCGTAGGAGGAGTCGGGCCACGAAAGACCATGCGGATACTCGCCGAGCACGGTGACGTCTGGCACGCCATGTTCCCCCCGCATCCCGACGCGTTGGCGACCCCGATCACTGCTCTCGAGAAGTGGTGTGCGGAGATCGGCCGCGACCCCCACGAGATCGAGTGGGGGCTCGGGATGGAGCCCGACGACCGAGCTCGAGTCCTCGAAGAGCATGCCGACACCTTCTATGAGCTCGGGTTCACCCAGTTCACCATCGGCGCCACCGGGCCCACCTACTCCTTTGACGCCGTCGCCGACTGGTTGGCCTGGCGTGACGACAAGAACCGCGACCTGGCTGGTGGCAAGACCCTTTCCTAATTCCTAATGCTGTGGGGCCGGGCTCTTTCTACGCGGCCCAGGGCCGATATACCGACTCCACAGCATTAGGAAAGAGGTTCAGTCGGGGGGCTCGACGCCCATCAGCTCGGCGAGACGGGTGAGCATGTCGAGGAGTTGTTGGCGTTCGGGAGACTCCGCTAGCTCTTCGACATCCTCGAAGATGTCCTCGAAGTCCTCTTCGAGCTTCTCGTC
>CAZAHX010000331.1:0-2393 GCA_964485005.1 uncultured Acidimicrobiaceae bacterium
GAACTGCTCGATCCCCAGACCGATCGCGCCCGGAAGCGACCAGCGCAGCCCCCCCGAGTATGCGGCGACCACCGCCCACGACATGGGGAAACCGCCATGAAACAGCTCGGTGGTGTCGGCGAAAGGCGAAGCCGCACCGACCAGCGCCACCACCACCCAATCAGCCAGGGAGAAGACAGGAGACCGGATCCAGCCGTCCGATCGGGCGGCCCAAAACGTGACTCCGGTCCAGAGGATGGCCACTGCCAGCGCCCCCAGGGCGATGCCGGGCCGACCGATGTGCCCCAAGCTCCCAGGGGGAGAGGTCACCCCGAGGATGACGAGAAGCGCCATCCAGACCAGCCCGAGCACACGGAACAAGAGAGCGATCCCCTTCAAAGTGGGATCGATCAGGGCCGGCCCCTGTCGCGGTGCTCCCCACCAGGTGGTGGCCACAATGTCGGGAGCCTAACCACGCGCTCTGCGACAATGCCCTGGGAAGGCCGGGACCGTCGCCGTGTAGCTTCAGGCTGGGCCCCAAGAACATGACCACCACCCTTCCCAGCATCTTCGTCGTCGAGGACCACCCGGTGGTCCGTCGCGGTATCGAATCTCTGATCGGCTCGGAATATGACCTGGTGGGCTCGGCCGACGAGGTCAGCGCAGCGATCGATCTCATCGCGGAGCGGACGCCCGACCTGGTCCTGTTGGACGTGCACATCGAGGGCGGGGGCGGCGCCGCCGTGGTCGACGGAGTGCGGCCGACTCTTCCCGATGTGAAGTTCCTGGTCCTCTCGGTTTCGACTTCGCGTGACGACGTTCTCCGGATGTTTCGCGCCGGCGTCGACGGATACATCGTCAAGACCAGCGACGAGCAGTTCCTGATCGGTGCGATCGAGCAGACCCTGGCCGGGGCGAGACCGATCTCCCGTGAAGTGGCCGGTCATCTCCTCGACATCGACGAGAACATCCCGGAGACGTCCGGCCTGGAGCGGCTCACTCCGAGAGAGCGGGAGGTGACCACCCTGATCGCCAGGGGTTACACCTATCGCGAGGTCGCATCCTCGCTGAGCCGTCCCATCAGCATCAAGACCCTGGAGAGCCACATCGCCCACATATTCGAGAAACTCGGGGTAGCCAGCAGACACGAGCTGACCCGGCTCGCATTCGAGACCGGGTTCGTCCGACCCGACTCGGTCGTCCCCGGAGAGGGTGACGGACCATAGTCGGGGGCCCCGTGACGACTCGGCAGGAGATCAGGCCGGTACCGATGATCCGGTCAGGACCCGCACTCCCAGAGGGGCCTCCCTGCCCTCGAGCTCGAGATCTCGCCTCGGCAGGTCCCCCAGCTCGGCACCCGCCGAGCGAATGGCGGCCTCGCTGATCAGCATCTCCCCGGACCCGGCCACCGAGGCGAGCCTGGCGGTGACGTTGACCGCATCGCCGAGCACGGTGATGTCATAGGTGTCGCTGCCGTCGACCCCCACCGTGCCGATGTAGGCCACCCCGGTGTGCACCCCTCCCCCGACCTGCAACCAGGGGTTCTCCCCGGTGCCGTAGCCGAGCGCCTCGAGGAGCCTGCCCGCTCCCTCGATGGCCCCGGCCGCATGGTTCCCGGCCATGATCGGGGTGTATATGGCGATGATCTCGTCGCCCACCGGCTTCTCCATCCAGGCGTCGCTCTCGATGAGCACCTCGTTGGCCACTCGGTAGAACTTCTGCATCAGCCGGGCGAACTCGGCCGCGCCCAGCTCCTCAGCCATTCGTGTCGAGCCGCGCACGTCGGCGAAGAGCAGGGACATCTCGATCTCAGCCCCCCCGGGATGCTTCTTGGTCCAGACCTCGCACTTGTTGCAGAAGCGGGGGTTCCCCGATGCCGGCGCCTTGCTGGTCAGCTTGAGGAAGGGAGTGGCCACCCCGCCGAGGGGGACGGCGCACATCTTGCACCTGGGGTCGCCGGGGACGTGCATCCACCACATGCGGGCCCGGTGGAAGGGGTGGTCGGGATCGGTGAATATATCCCGCCACAACCGCTCGAGCTCGGCGTCATGCTCGGTCATGCGCGCCCCTCAGTAGGTCAGGACCCGGTCGGCGGCGAATGTCAGCTCGACCAGCTTCGAGGGCATGGCGAATGAGGCTTCCTTCCCCTCCAAGTCGTCCTCGGTCACTCCCCGGCCCTTGGCCGACATCCCGGAGACGAAAATCGGCACTCCGGCCCCGACCACCGCTCCGAACGACTCCTCGAGGGAGCCGGTGCCGATCCCGCGCAGCGAACCGATCACCTCGTCCTTGACCAGATAGGCAGCATCTCCGGCAAGGAACATGGTCACTTCGTGACCGGCCTCGACTGCCGTCTTGGCGACGAGGAAGCCCAGCGCCGCTCTGGTCTGCGCCTCCGGGCCGTGAGTTATGTG
>CAZAHX010000332.1:0-2370 GCA_964485005.1 uncultured Acidimicrobiaceae bacterium
TTCGGGAGAGCTGCAGATCCAGGGCGTAGAGGAGGGACAAAGCGGGCGTGGCCGGGGTCTGCCTCTCTTCGAGCTGGTCGTAGAGCTGGTCGAGGTCGAAGTACCACCCGCGATCTGGGATCGAACGAGCCCGTTCCAACATGGCGTGGGAGGCGGCGCCGAACGACAGGCCCGGCGGGAGGGCCAGCGCCTTCTGCGAGCCGGTGAGGATGAAGTCGACTCCCCATTCGTCGGTGAGGGTCCTCACCCCGCCGATGCCGGTGACCGAGTCGACCAGGAGCAGGGCGCGGGGATGCTCGGCCACCACGGCGGCGATGGCCTCCAAGTCCTGGAGAGCCCCGGTGGAGGTCTCCGACTGGCTGAGGGTCACCGCGTCGTATTCACCCTCCGCGAGCCGCCCTGCCAGTTGATCCGGCGAGTGCGCCCCACCCCAGGGAACATCCCAGTTGTCCGCGATGCGGCCGCACATCCGGACGATCTCCGAGAACCGCTCCGAGAACGAACCGTTGACCAGGCAAAGCACCTTGCCTCCGGGGGGCACCGCGTTGCGCACTGCCGCCTCCATGAGCCCTGTCGCCGACGATGTCGAGATGACCACCGCCCGCTCGGTTTGGAAGACGGGCTTGAGGCCTTCCCCGATCCGGCCCATCAGCTCCTGGATGGCCTGGCCCCGGTGACCGATCATCGGCTGGGCCTGGGCTGCGAGGACGTCGGGGTGGACCTCGGTGGGACCGGGCAGGAAGAACCGCCCGTACTCTGGTGCCTGCGTCATGTGCCCGTTTTTACCAGGTAATTCTGTCATTCAACTATCGGCCAGAGCCACGGCTTTTCGCGTGCCATCCTCCATCTCCCAGGTGACCAGCACCGGCTCGCCGGTGCGTTGGTGCTCGCGAAGATGCGACACGGGGAAGTCATAGTCCCCATCCTCCGTCGTAAAGAAGGCCATCTCCTCACCTTCAACCAGCACCGTGAACGAGGTGACCTCGTCCAGGGACCCTTCGACACCCACCACTATCCCACGCACCGTCCCCGAGGTCTGGGCACACCCCGCCAGCAGGAGAAGGACAAGAAGAACCCTTCTGTGTCGATTTACCCGGCCATAGGCCCCGCGAATTGACACAGAAGGGTTCAAGGGACCGGGACCGAGAGTTCCTCCCAGTCGCGCTCCTCGGAGGTCCAGCGGAACCAGATCACCGCGATCGTGCCCCAGATGAGGAGACCACCGCCCAGCTTCATGACGACACCGGCAATGGTCTGGTCGGCCACGGCGGTCAGCCCCCAGGCCATGGCGGCGTCCCCGTAGATGGGGTAGATCGGCACCGAGGAGAAGGTGAGAAACGATGCCGGGATGGTGGGGAGCAGCGACTGCAGGAAGAGGTAGAGCATCTGCATCGGTCGGCTCAGCTTGGGAAGGGCGAGGGTCGGCGAGAGCACCGGGAGCCACATGAGGGTGGCGGTGGCGAAGAGCACGGCGTGCAAGACGAAGTGGGCCGGCTCGTTGGTGAGCATCACCTCCACCATCTCTGGCCAGTGGATGAGCACGAAGGTGGCATTGAAGAAGACGAAGGCTGGAGCCGCCCTGCTCAGCGGTCGCAGCCACGATGCCACCTTGGGGTGGCCCACGGTGGCGTCGGCGAGCCAGCGCGGCGTCCCCATGAGAAGCAGTGGCGGAACCACCAGGGCGAGAACCATGTGCTCAACCATGTGCACCGTGAACAGGGATTGCTCGCCGATGTCGTGGAATGGCCAGCCCGACACCGCCCACATCAGCGCCAGCCCCCCGAACCATTGCAGCCACTGCCGCCGGCTTGGGCCCGGGGCACCCGGGGCGGTGTGGGGGCGGATCCGGGTGTTGGCGTACCAATACCCGAACCCGAGCACGAAGACCAGGGCCCACAGGTCGTAATGGGGGTGCCAGGCCGGTATCACTCAGCCTCCGCGAACGGCGACAACCCCGAGCGCCACCAACACGACGAGGTAGAGGCTGCCGGCGAGGATGAAGCCCGCGACGAACAGACGGTTGAGGGTGGACTTCTCATAGCGAAGATGCATGTACCAGCCCACCACGATGACGAACTTGAGAAAGGCCAGGACGATAAGGGCAACGGAGTTGATCATCCCCAGCTCGAGCTGAAGGTCGATGTAGTAGAGGGCGACCTCGATGGCGGTGAGCACCGCCAGCAACACCGCGAGCTTCCAGTACTGGGACGGGGTCGGATGGGGAGGATGGTGCTCCTCGGTCGGCGCGTGGACGGGGTGGTCGATGCTCGGTGGCTGGGTGGGGTGGTTAGTGCTCATGTCGGGGGCACCGAGAGCAGGTAGACGACGGTGAAGATCACGATCCAGATGATGTCGACGAAGTGCCAGTAG
>CAZAHX010000333.1:0-2366 GCA_964485005.1 uncultured Acidimicrobiaceae bacterium
GCCCGTCGCCCCGCCCAGATCCCTCGAGGGCGCTCGGGATGACAAGAAGAAGCGTTGAGGCGGGCGGGGAGCCAATCGGGTACCGCAGCAGATCGGAGAGCCGGGGCGGGAGCCCCTCACCCGAGCAGGACTCTATGCTCGCGGTACGGTTCGGGGCTCTCGAGCGCTGAGAGCATCCAGGCCGCGACGTCGGCGCGGTGCACGGTGGATTGGTGGCGGATCGAGCGTAGCCGTTGGGCGGACCAGGGCGGTCACCTCGTGATCCCGCTCGGCGGCCAGCCTGGTAAGCCACCGACCACAACCGCCCGAGGCACCCAGAATCAGAAGCCGCATGTCTTCCCTCACCCTTGACAGGGGACGTACCGGCGCTGCTCGACGGCCGGGACACCCCCGAGGAATCCAGTCTATCCCCCGCCTTGGCGCGAGGACCGCCCCCACGACTGCCGGTTGAGCCAGGTGAGAGTGCGATAGCGTCGGTGCGGTGAAGCGCCTCGCCATAGTACTCGTTGCCGGTACTGTCCTGGCCTTGGCGGTGGGAAGCCTTCTCTGGAGTCTACGCCCGGAGCCGGGACCGGCGAGCGATGCAGCGGTCGCGGCCTGGGAGGCGGCGCCTACCGAGGTCGAGCGCCTCGGTGGCCATCACCACGACGGCTGTACCTTCGCCGAGCGCATCGAGATCGAGAAGCAGCACCGGGTGGGACCCGGCGCAGGCGAGGGCGTTCGCGCCACCTGCCAGTACGTGATGCATCTGGAGGGCTGGCCAGCGGGCGAGAAGGAGTGCATCCTGGAGTTCCCGATCGACGGGATCACCGCCGTTCGACCGACCACGCTCGGAGCTCGTCTGGCGGCCACGTACTACCACCACCGGCAAGGGGGGCTGATGTACTTCCGCGGCGCGGCGCCCGGTCGTGCCTTCGTGTCGCTCGACGCCCGCTGGTGCCGCTGGGGCTCGGTCCCCGAGGGTCTTCGAGCCGTTCCATGAGCTCTCCGACTCCACCGCCGCCGGCCGGCGGCGGGTCCGCGGCCCCGGACCGACGTCATGGTAGGGAGGCAACACTCACCGTCTCGGCGATCGCGAGCAGCCTCGAGTCGGCGCCTTCTTCAAGAGGAAACGAGGAGAGATGAACATCGATGCAGGTCTCCGAGTGGTAACGATATACGTTCACATGCTGCGAGCGTACCTTCTGACCCTCGTGCTCAGCCTCGATGACATAGGTGACGCCCGGATTGTCGCCTACGTCTAAAAGGATTACCGAGTCACCGACGATCATCGGATTCCTCGAACCCTTGCCCCAGTACTCAGTGCGGCAGTCCTGGGACGTCTGCGGCTGAGCAGGCTCCACGAACATGGAAACGACCATGGTTCCGGTGCTGCTCCGCCCCATGAACTGAAAGACTCCCCCTTCTTCCTGGCCCTGAAACTGCCCGAGTGGAGGGAGATCGATGTTCAGTGCCCAACCGCGGCCCGGAACGGTCACTCGATACGGCTCTTGGGCTGCACCGAGGTCCGCGTAGACGAGCAATACGAGGCAGGACGTGCCAAGGGCTTTCTGGATCATCGCTTCTCCTATTGAGTCGCTGTGGTAGGTGCCCGACCCTGTCGCTACCGAGCTCCACCGAAACCGCCCGCTCCCGCAGCCGTGATGGAACGGCCCTTGGTCAAGGCTCCGACTCCACCTTGATCGACTTCAGAAGCTCGATGGCTCGTTCGACGGTACCGCCGTCATCCGAGTGCGTAAGTGTCGTAACGGATGCAACATACGGGGCAAGGAGCATCATGCCTTGAGTAGCCTCACGATAGTCACCCGGACCTTGTTCCGGGTTACGATCGGTAAGATGATAGAGATAGCCCATCGCCCCGCTTCCGCGAACTTCCGTGAGCTCGATGGAGTCCTGGAGCGCGCCGGGGAGCTTCTGACTGCCTACCTCAAGCACTGCCGCCCGGAGACCCTCCGGGCTGGATACGGGGCTGTTCGACTGAAGAGGGAAGATGGTCACCAGCATCAGGAAGTCACCGCTGCTGGCTGGCGAGAGCTCTACTGTTACCACAGGCCCGGCCTCCTCAGCCACCACATTCCAAGCCGCCGGGTGAACGAACGAGACAGGCGGCCCATCGGGCATGGTCAGCGAGTGGCGCTCCTCGGCTCCCACTACCGGTGAAACACTCAGCAGGAGCAGGATTCCGACGAGCACCCATTTCGTGTCTCTCAATCTCATGAGTTCTCCTTAGGTTCTTGGGCCGTTCAACACTCTTCATCAGCGGCGGCGCGAAGCGCCGTCTGCTCCATGCCGCGGTTGGAGCACCTAGGGGATCCTGATTGGCAACGCATCGCGATCTACTACGCGCCCTTCCGCGATGACTGTTT
>CAZAHX010000334.1:0-2364 GCA_964485005.1 uncultured Acidimicrobiaceae bacterium
CCTTGGCCCTGTTCCGCGGCTATCTGGGCTCACAGTTACCCGAGGTAAACGAGAGCATCCGCTTCCTCGACGACCCGTTCACCGGGGAGCGACTGGCTGCGGTCCCGGCGATCAGGCCGGATATCACCGTGATCCACGCCCAGAGGGCGGACCGGCAGGGCAACGTTCTCATCGAGGGCATAGTCGGCGTGCAGAAGGAGGCCGCGCTCGCGGCGCGGCGGGCGGTTGTGGTGACCGTCGAGGAGGTCGTCGAGGACCTGCGCGCTCCGAGCCACAACAGCGTGATCCTGCCGGCGTGGTCCGTCGACGCCGTAGCCGAGGCACCGGGGGGCGCCCGCCCCTCCTATGCGCACGGCTACTACACCAGGGACAACGCTTTCTACACCGAGTGGGACGCCATCTCCCGTGACCGCGACCGGTTCCGGGAGTGGCTGGAGGTCGAGGTCCTCGGCGGGTCGCCATGAGCCCCGAGTACACCTCCGAGGAGATGATGGTGGTGACTGCGGCTCGCCAGCTGAGCAACGACGACACCTGCTTCGTCGGCATCGGCACCCCATCGGCGGCGTGCAACCTGGCTCGTCTCACCCACTCCCCCGACATCACCCTGATCTACGAATCGGGAACCATCGGAACCCGGCCCGACGTGCTCCCCCTCTCCATCGGGGACGGCGAGCTGTGCGAGACCGCTCTGACCACGGTGTCAGTCCCCGAGATGTTCCAGTACTGGCTGCAAGCGGGGAGGATCTCGATAGGTTTCCTCGGTGCAGCGCAGATCGATCGTTTCGCCAACATCAACACCACCGTCATCGGTGACTACCACCATCCCAAGGTGCGCCTCCCCGGTGGCGGAGGCGCCCCGGAGATCGCCTCGTTCTGCGAGGAGATCTTTGTGATCATGCCTCACAGCGCACGGGCGATGGTCCCCGATGTGGACTTCGTCACGTCGTTCGGCTTCGGGTCAGGCGGCACCGACCGCACCGACCTCGGCCTCCACACCAAGGGTCCCAGTCTGGTGATCACCGACCTCTGTCTGATGAGGCCCGACCCCGAGACCAAGGAGCTGACCGTGGTGTCGCTGCACCCCGGGGTGAATCCCGACCAGGTCCGTGAGGCCACCGGATGGGATGTCGCCTTCGTGGAGGATTTGGGCGAGACACCGGCTCCGGAGGAAGGTGAGCTCGAGGTGCTACGCGATCTGATGGAGAGGACCGCAGCGGCGCATGCCCCCGGGATGGGCGGGAAGGAGAGAGAGTGACCGAGTACTTGGAGAGGGAGGGATGGGCCATGGCCTACGACGACACCGCCGGCCCTGCGCCGGCGCTGATCCTCTGTCATGCCCTCGGGGCCGACCGCACCATGTGGGACCGCCAAGTGGAGATGCTCGGATCGCGGCGAAGGCTCATCCGATTCGACCACCGGGGCCACGGTGAGTCGGGAGCCCCGCCGCCTCCGTACACGATGGCCGACCTGGGTGACGACGTCATCGCCCTCGCCGACCACCTCGGGGTGCAACGGTTCGACTTCTGCGGCATCTCGATGGGTGGTCAGGTCGGGCTGTGGCTCGCGGTGAATCGCCCGGACAGGGTGGGCCGGCTCGCCCTGGCCAACACCGGAGCGAAGATCGGCACCGAAGAGGCCTGGGACGAGAGGATCGCCACCGTGGAGAGAGACGGGATGGGGGCCATCGCCGATGTCGTCGTGGAGCGCTTCTTCTCCGAGGAGTGGAGGGACTCCCATCCCGGGGAGACGAAGAGGGCCAGCGAGACGGTGCGGGACATCGACCCCGTCGGGTATACCGGATGCTGCGCCGCCATCCGGGACTCCGACTTCAGGATGACCGCCTCGTCGATCCGCTCCCGCACCCTGCTGGTCGGGGGCCGTCACGATGTGTCCACGCCGCCCGAGGTCCAGGAATGGCTGGCCGACGCCATCCCTGATGCCGAACTGACCATCCTCGACGCTGCTCATCTCAGCAATGTGGAGCGCCCCGACGAGTTCGGGTCGGCGCTGAGCGGGCTTCTAGCCGGCTGAGGCCAGGTTCGTCCGGATCTTCTCGAAGCCGGAGATGGCGGCCGTGACGAGACGGTCGATCCCGGCCGGCTCGGGGCGGTCGCTGCCCAGGGAGCGGTCGAGGTTGGCCTCCATTCGGGAGGCATCGACCTCGGTCGTGGCCAGCGCCCGGTTGACCGCCTCCACCGAGACCGCGGCTGCGTCGAAGACGTCCGAGATCAGGGGCCACTCCACCTGCCAGCCACCGGCATCCCTCTCCAGACGGGGAGGCGGGCTGGTGATGAGACCGGCGGCGGCGGTGACCGCGAGACGGGCCGCGGCCATGGCACGCATCGCGTCCACCTGGATCCCCTT
>CAZAHX010000335.1:0-2361 GCA_964485005.1 uncultured Acidimicrobiaceae bacterium
GACCGTTGCCCCTCCCGCCTCTTCTGAAAGGTCGTTGATCATGTCCGCTGCGTCAGCCATCAGGGGATCCTCCCCGGAGTCGGCACCGATGTCGTTGCCGTGCTCACCGACCAGGGTGGCGCCGGGCACGTCACCGAGTCGATCCTGGAGATCAGACAAGGCGCGTCCAGAGACGATGGCCACATCGAGATCGTCTCGACCGGCCAGGTCGCGCAATAGATCCACGGCGTCGGGGTTCGGACTGGCCATGTCAGGATGGTCGACGATCGGGGCCAGGGTGCCGTCGAAGTCAACACCCAACAAGAAATTGCCCTTCTCGGCGAGTCGCTCGACAGCCTCTTGGAGGCTCATAGACCCAGAGCGCTCAGACACCGGTCCGCCCACCAGAACACGTCGTGGCGGTTCACCGACCTCCGCAACGCCTTCATCGGGGGGTTTCCCTTCACTGACGCGGTTCCGATGGCCTCATTGAGAGTGTCGGCGAGGGCGTTGAGATCGAACGGGTTGACCAAGAAAGCCTGCGTCAGCTGCTCAGCCGCTCCCGCGAACTCGCTCAGGATCAGAGCACCTGTGTTGTCGTATCTCGTGGCGACGTATTCCTTGGCTACGAGGTTCATGCCGTCACGCAAGGGAGTAACAAACATGACGTCGGCCGCCCTGTAGTAGGCCAATAGCTCCTCGAAGGGGACTCCGCGATACAGGTAGTGGATCGGTGGGCGACCCACCTCGGCGAAGTCGCCGTTGATCCGCCCCACCAGCCCTTCGATGTCGGCGCGGATCCGCTGATACTCCTCGACGTCCTCCCGGCTGGGCACGGCGATCTGTACGAAGGCGATGTTACCGATGAGATCAGGTCGCTTCTCGAGGAGAGTCTGGAGGGCTCTCATTCGCAGATCGATGCCCTTGGTGTAGTCGAGACGATCGACACCGAGGATCACCACTTCGGGATCGCCGAGGTGATGGCGAATCTGTGCCGCCAGGGATGTGGTCTCCTCGGAGGCTGCCCGTGTCTCGAATTCGGCGGTGTCGATCCCTATCGGAGCCACCTGGAGGACCACCTCGCGGCCCTGCCATTCCAACTTCCGTGACGACCCTGTGGCCCCGGCAAGCCGACGGGCGGCTACGGCGAAGTTGGTGCGACTCGAGCGGGATTGGAAGGCAAGCACATCGGCGCCGAGCAGACCCTCCAGAACCGGTGCCCGCCATGGCAGTTTGGCAAACAGCTCGACAGGTGGAAACGGGATGTGGAGGTAGAAGCCGATCCGGTGGACCTTTGCGCGATCTCGCAGCATCTGCGGCACCAATTGCAACTGATAGTCCTGGACCCAGGCCACGTCGCGGGGTCCGAGGTTCTCCGCCGATACCTCGGCGAATCGCTCGTTCACATCGTGGTAGGGGCGCCACCAGTGGCGATGGAATTCAGGTGCGCGCACAGAGTCGTGATAAAGGGGCCACAGCGTTCCGTTGCAGAACCCCACGTAGAACTCGCGGTACTCCTCGTGGGTGAGGGTGACCGGGACCTGATTGATGTCGGAGTGGCTGAAAGGCTCGAAGGCGCGATCTGCAATGCCGCTCCAACCGATCCAGCTCCCCCTGGTGCGCTGCAGGATCGGTGTCAGCGCCGACACCAGCCCGCCAGGACTGGTGTTCCATTCACCCGACTCCTCGTCATATGCGACGGGGAGACGATTGGCGATGACGACGACACGGCGTTCGGTTACAGGCACGGGCGTCAACCTATCGAACCTGGGGAACAAGCCATACTGTGGCTCCTCATGGCAGTCGGTGGTGGAACCAAGGCAATCGTCGCCGCCATGGTGGCCAATGGTGGGATTGCGATAGCCAAGTTCGTCGCCTATCTGGTCACGGGTTCGGCCTCGATGTTGGCCGAGTCGATTCACTCGGTGGCCGACACGTCCAACCAGGGGCTATTACTCCTTGGAGGTAGGCGAGCGCAGCGGGTGGCTGACGATCGCCACCAGTTCGGCTACGGGCGAGAGCGGTACTTCTGGGCATTCGTGGTGGCCATGGTGCTCTTCGCCCTGGGGGGCGTGTTCTCCATCTACGAGGGCATCGACAAGATCCGCCACCCCCACGAGGTGGAGTCACTCGCATGGGCGATTGGAGTCCTCATCTTCGCGATCGTCGCCGAAGCATTCTCTTTCCGAACCGCGATCGTCGAGTCGCAGAAGGTCAAGGGCGATCGCAGTTGGACCGACTTCATTCGCCGATCACGCTCTCCCGAGCTCCCGGTGGTGCTTCTCGAGGACGCTGCAGCAATGATCGGTCTCATACTCTCCCTGGTCGGTGTCTCGCTCACCGAGATCACCTGTGATGCAGTCTGGGACGGTCTGTGAACTT
>CAZAHX010000336.1:0-2360 GCA_964485005.1 uncultured Acidimicrobiaceae bacterium
AGGGCGATCATGCTCAGCTGACAGGACCTGAGCCCGTGGCCCACCGAGTCGAAGATCCCGAAGTCCACCTGGTCCGTGTTTACCGCGTAGTCCCAGGCATCCCCGGCAATGTCGTAGGCGGGCTCGATCCAGCCGCCGATCTCGACTTCCTCTCCCATATAGGAGGGGATAGGCATCAGATCGTGCTGGATGGTGGCGGCCAGACCCAAATTACCTCCGCCCCGGGCCTGTTCGACGACATCGCTGTGCCCCTTGGCGCCGATGAGACGATCGGTGATCACTCTCGCCGCGGTCTGCATTTCCTCGGCTCGTTCCGTCAGCGCGGAACCGCGCAGCTCGAGCACTCCGACCACCCTGCCCAAGGACTCCAGTGGGGTGAACAGATGCTCCTCGGAGACGATGGTCTCCAGGTCTCGATAGGAGCGGCCGGCCAGGGTGCCCTCGACCCCTAGGGGCGGGTTCACGCCGGAGAGGTCGGTGAGACGGGTCGCCGACATGTCACTGAGCCAGATCGTGGTCTCAACGTCCTCCTCCCCGGCCAGGCTCTTCTCGACTGCGTCAGTGAGCCGGGCGGGATGGGCAACCGCCAGGGCGTCGACCAGCCGCCTGATGGTGTCCCTCGTGTCCATGTCGGAACCACTATGCCAGGGCCTGTGGATTCCCGGTAAGGCGTGCGTTCGTTGCCGGAACGTATTGGGATCTGCCCGAGACCTCTCCCTATACTCCGGCGCCGCCTTCCGGCCCCTGCGAGGAGCCCCGAATGACCGAGACCATCCTCTACATCGCGCTCGCTTCCGGCGCCCTCGCCCTGCTGCTCGCCGTCTACTTCACCCGAGTCGTTCTAGCCGCGCCTCAGGGAAACGAGCGCATGATGGAGTTGGCGGCCGCCATCCGGGCCGGGGCGATGACCTTCATCCGAAGGGAGTACACCTGGGTCTCGGTGTTCGTGGTGGCGATGGCGGTCCTCATCGCCGTCCTCCTCGATTGGGGACGCCCATGGGGTGCCATCGCCTACGTATTTGGCGCAACGTTGTCGGCCCTCGCCGGGTTCGTCGGGATGCGCGTCGCCACCGCCGCCAATGCTCGCACTACCGAGGCGGCACGCGTAGGGGGCATTCCCGCCGCCCTCCCGATCGCCTTCCGTGGAGGCGCGGTAATGGGCTTCACCGTGGCCGGTCTCGGTCTCCTCGGCGTCGGGCTCGGTTACTGGCTCTTCAACGAGGACGGTGGGCTCCTCGCCGATCCGAATTGGGTCGACATCATCACCGCCATCGGGCTGGGTGGCTCCTCGATCGCCCTCTTCGCGAGGGTGGGAGGCGGTATCTACACCAAAGCTGCGGATGTCGGTGCCGACCTGGTGGGCAAAGTCGAGGCCGGCATCCCCGAGGACGATCCCCGCAACCCGGCGGTCATCGCCGACAACGTGGGGGACAACGTCGGAGACGTGGCCGGGATGGGAGCCGACCTCTTCGAGTCCTACGTGGGCGCGTTGGTGGCCCCTGTCGCATACTCGATCTTCGTCTTCTCAGGTGATCTGCGGGCAGCTGCGATCATCTTCCCCCTCGCCGTGGCGGCTTTGGGCATGTTGGCCTCGATCGTCGGGTCGTTCCTGGTTCGGGCCACCGATGAAGAGCATCTCGCCGCGGCCCTGCACCGTGGGACCAATTTCGCAATGATCGTGACGGGTATCGGAGTCGCCGGTCTCGCCTACTGGGTGTTCGCAGATAGCACGGAAAACTGGGTCGGGATCTGGATCGCAGTGGTGGCTGGTCTGACCGTCGGCTGGTTGGTGGGAAAGATCTCGGAATGGTTCACCTCTGACGAGTACAAGACGGTGAAAGAGATTGCTCGCCAGTCCCAGACCGGGCCGGCCACCGTGATCATCACCGGCATTGCCGAAGGCATGCGCTCCGCTGCCTTCTCGGTGATCGTCGTGGCGGCAGGGATCGGGGCTGCGTTTTGGGCGGGTGAGTGGGGAATGGGAGAAGGTGGCGGCATCTACGGCGTGGCGATCGCAGCCATCGGCGTCCTAGCCACCTTGGGCATCACCATCTCGGTGGATGCCTACGGGCCGATCGCGGACAACGCCGGGGGCATCGCCGAGATGGCCCACCTCCCCCCGGAGGTGCGTCAGTCGACCGACGCCCTCGACTCCCTGGGCAACACCACTGCCGCGGTGGCCAAGGGTTTCGCCATCGCCTCGGCGGCGGTCACCGCCCTCGCCCTCTTCAACGCCTTCGCCGAGGCGGTGAATCTGGAGTCGATCAACATTTCCCACGCTCCGGTGACGATCGGCCTCTTTCTGGGCGCCATGTTCCCCTTCCTCTTCGCCGCCCTCACCATGAACGCGGTGGGGCGGG
>CAZAHX010000337.1:0-2358 GCA_964485005.1 uncultured Acidimicrobiaceae bacterium
ACGGTGATCAGGGAGTTCAGGGCCACCGACTACGCCCGATGATGAGCACGCCGGTACTCCTACCCGAGCCGCGGCTCCGGCAGCCGGCGCGTCCCCGGCCCACCAGGCAGGGGAAGCGCTACTTCATCCGCACGTTCGGGTGCCAGATGAACGAGCACGACTCCGAGCGCATCGCCGGGCTGTTCGAGGAAGACGGCATGCTCCGCGCCGGCGACATCGAGTCCGCCGACGTCATCTACATCAACACTTGCACCATCCGGGAGAACGCAGACAACCGTCTCTACGGCAACCTCGGCCAGCTCAAGGTGGTCAAGGACGCCAACCCGGAGACGCTGCTCGTGGTGGGGGGATGTGCCGCCCAGAAGGATCGCGATCTGGTGCGCTCGCGAGCGCCCTGGGTCGATGTAGTCATGGGAACCCACAACCTCGACCGGGTTCTCGACCTCATCGACCACGCCGAGCAGTGGGGGCCCATCACCGAGGTGCTGGACGAGCTGGCCGCCATGCCCTCCTCACTCCCCACCCGTCGCGAGCTGAAGCACTCGGCCTGGGTGACCATCCAGATCGGGTGCAACAACACCTGCACGTTCTGCATCGTCCCCTCGGTGCGCGGCGTAGAGGTGTCTCGTCGCCCGGGCGACATCGTCCGCGAGGTGGAGCAGCTGGCCTCGGAGGGAGTGGTCGAGGTCACCCTGCTCGGCCAGAACGTGGACACCTATGGGCGGGATCTGGCCATCGACGGCCGGCGCCGCCCCATCTTCGCCGAATTGCTGCGCCGGGTCGGCGCCGTGGAGGGTATCGACAGGGTGCGCTTCACCAGCCCCCACCCCAACGACTTCCGGGAAGAGGTGGCGCAGGCAATGGCGGAGACCCCGGCAGTCTGCGAGCAGCTCCACTTCCCCCTCCAGTCGGGCGCAGACCGCATCCTCGCCGCCATGCACCGTGGCTACAACCGGGTCAAGTACATGGAGCGGCTCGCCATGGCCAGGGAGACCATCCCCGGGCTGGCGGTGTCCACCGATGTCATCGTGGGCTTCCCCGGCGAGACCGACGAGGACTTCGAGCTGACTATGGAAGTGGTTGAGCAGGCCAGGTTCGATCAGGCATTCATGTTCATCTTCTCGCCGCGACCCGGAACCAGGGCGGCGGAGATGGAGGAGATGTTCGTACCGCGGGAGACGATCCAGGAGCGCTTCGATCATCTGGTCGACACCCAGATGGGCATCTCGCTTGAGCGCAACCAGACCATGATCGGACAAAGAGTCGAGGTGCTGTCGGAAGGCCCGTCGAAGAAGGACGACGAGGTGGCCACCACCCGGACCCGGACAGGCAAGGTGGTCCATGTCGATGGCCGCCATGCCGCCGGAGCGGTGTTCGACGTCGTCATCGACGCCGCCGCACCCCACCATCTCAACGGGAGCCCGGTCTGAGGCAGATCTTCGCCGTCCTCGGGCCCACCGCATCGGGCAAGTCCGAGGTGGCGGTGCAGATTGCAGGGGAGATCGGGGGGGAGGTGCTCTCCGTGGACAGCATGCAGGTCTACAGGGGGATGGATATCGGCACTGCCAAACCCACCATGTTGGAGCGCCGGGGTGTCCCGCATCACCTCATTGATGTCGCCGACCCCGAGGAGACTTTCACCGTGTCCCGCTTCCGGCGGGAGGGCAGAGAGGTGATGGCGCGGACGAAGCGACCGTTGGTGATAGCCGGCGGCTCGGGCCTTCATTTCCGGTCCCTGGTCGACCCGATGAGCTTCGCCCCCAGCGACGAGGAGGTCAGGGGGGTTCTGGAGACCCGCGACGACTCAGATCTGGTCGCGGAGCTGCTGGCGGCGGACCCCGAGGCGGGGGAGCACGTCGACCTGTCCAACCGTCGTCGTGTGATCCGCGCCGTCGAAGTGCTCCAGCTCACGGGGGAGACGCCGACAAGCCGCGCCGAGACGGCCGAGGCCGACAAGTTGCGGCGCTATGTCCCCGAGGTCGAGTTCAAGGCCGTCGGCCTGGACCCCGGCGAGGCGCTGGAAGAGCGGATCGAGCGACGACTCGACGCAATGCGGCAGGGTGGTCTCGTCGAGGAGGTGCGGCGTCTGAGGGCGCGACTGGGACGCACCGCTCGGGCGGCGGTGGGTTATCGGGAGGTGCTTTCGCATCTCGAGGGGGATCTCGATCTGGACGAGGCCTTCGAGTTGGCGGGGCGGAATACCAAGCGGCTCGCTCGCCGTCAGCGCACGTGGTTCCAGCGTGACCCGAGGATCCGATGGATACCCTGGATCGATGACGCAGGCCGACAGGCCGAGCGGGCGTTGGAGGTGCTGGATTGAAAGGTCTCCACTTCACCAAGATGCAGGGGTTGGGCAAC
>CAZAHX010000338.1:0-2318 GCA_964485005.1 uncultured Acidimicrobiaceae bacterium
GCCCATGCCTTGCGGCGACGGCGCCCGAGGTCGTCGCGATACTGCTCCTCCGTGGGGAACAGATCGGGACGGGGTGGGCGTTCGGGGGCCTCGACCGTCATTCGTAGACTTGCCGGAAGCGTTTGACGAATCTGCGGCTGAGGGAGTTGAGAGCCAGGGTGATGAAAAAGAGCGTGAGCCCGATGGCGAAGATGGAGTTGTAGTCGATCGTGTTGTAACCGATGTCCCCGCTGGCGGTGATCGCCACATAGCCGGTCATTGCTTGGGCGCCCTGGAACGGATTGAGGATGTAGCCGAAGAGAGAGTCCTGGCCGAGGGTGAAGTTACGCGGAGAGGCTCCGGCGGCGAGGGTCACCACCATGGTCTCACCTACGGCTCGTGACATGGCCACAACGAAGCCGGCGGCGATCCCGGACACAGCTGCCGGGGCCACGATTCGGGTCGAGACCTCGAGCTTGGATGCCCCGAGTGCATATGCCGCCTGGCGGAGGGAGTCGGGCACGGCGCGTAGAGAGTCCTCGGCGAGAGAGCTGATCAGGGGGACGATGAGGATCCCGACCACGATCCCGGCCGATAGGACATTGAAGAACCCGACAACATTCGGACCGAAGAGTGCCCTGAGCACCGGGGTCATGAAGGTGAGGGCGAAGAAGCCGTACACCACGGTGGGCACGCCCACCAGCACCTCGAGGACGGGCTTGACGACCCCTCGAACCCGCTCCGCTGCGTACTCCGACAGGTAGATCGCCGAAGCCAGGCCGATGGGAACCGCAACCAACATCGCGATGAAGCTGATGTAGAGAGTCCCGAGGACGAGAGGCCAGATTCCGAAACCTCCCACCTGGGGTTGCCACACCGTGGTCGAGAAGAACTCCCCGAGCGTGACCCGCTCGTCCTGGAAGAAGAGCAACGACTCGGACCCCAGCTCATAGACGATCCCGATCGTGGTGAGGATGGAGACGAGACCACAGAAGAACAGAAAGGACCTGATGATCAGCTCCCCGGGACGGCGACGCCGCCGGAAAGGCCTCTTGCTCTCGGCCTTAGCCTGGGATGTCATCGGTCGGTTGTCACCCTTCTATCTCCTGTGGTGGAACCCGGTCGCCCATGGGAGGGAGGACCGGGTTCCATTTCGGGTAGGCAGGCTTTCCCGCTCGCCTACCAGCCTGCGGCAGCGGCGATGTTGTCGGCCGCCTCCTGCAAGCGTTCGTCTGGTGCCGGGAAGTAACCGACTTCGCCGATCACCTCGTTGACCACGTTGAGGTAGTAGGCCATGAACTCCGCCACCTCCGGCTTGGCCTCCATCACCGCGGGAGCGGTGTACATGAAGAGGGGCCGTGCGATCGGGTAGGTGTCGTTGTTGACGCTCTCGGCGCTTGGCGTCACCCCGTCGACGGTGACCACCTGGAGGTCGGCGGCGTTCTCCTGGTAGTACGCATAGCCGAAGTAGCCAATGGCGCATGTAGTGCTGAGGTCACCCTCGGTGCACCCGTCCTGAGCGACACCAGTCACGGTCAGGTTGTCGTCCTCGCCCACGATCTCAGCGATCGACGACAGGATCGGAGGAGGATCGGCTTCGTCGAAGACCACCTCGTTGAAGTAGTCGAAGGTGCCGGAGTCGGCTCCCGGCGAGAACAGCTGAATCGGATGGGCAGGCCAATCGGGGTTGACGTCGGCCCAGGTCGATCCGGGGTCGGTCAACGCGAAGGCCGTGGCGATCTCCTCGAGAGTCATCTCCTGGGCGAAGTAGTTCCCGGGGCTGATCACCAGGGAGAGGGCATCGCTGCCCACTCGCACCTCAATGGGCTCAGCGCCCCAGGTCTCGGTGCAAGCGGCGAACTCTTCGTCGTTGATCGCTCGCGACGCGTTGGCGATGTCCGAGCCTCCCTGGACGCAGAACCTGTCGAGACCGCCTCCGGAGCCGATCGAGTCGATGCTGTATTCAGGACCACCCTCGTCGATCCACCGGGAGAGGATCGCGGTTGAGAGGGGAAAGACCGTCGACGATCCGGCGATGCCGATGTCGACTCCCGGGTCTACGTCGAGCGGGTCGATAATGGGGAGCCCCCACTGAGAGGTCTCGCCACTGATGTCGTCGGTGGTGTCGGTCGTGTCGTCGGCTGTGGTCGGCGTCTCTGCAGGCGCCGTCGTGGTTGGTGCCGCATCGCCGTCGACAGTGGTGTCCGTGGACACACTGCCTCCGCATGCGGCCAGCGCCAGCGCCAGCGCGGCGACGAGCGCGACCAATTTTCGTTGTTCCATTCCCGTTCATCTCCTCATGTCGTTGAGAACCTCCCAGGAACTCACCGAGAACGTAG
>CAZAHX010000339.1:0-2310 GCA_964485005.1 uncultured Acidimicrobiaceae bacterium
GAATCCGGGTCCATCCCCAAGGACTCCATGATGTCGGACGGCGAACCGTGGGGGAGGAACCGGTCGGGAACGCCGATGCGGGTCACTTCCTTGGCCATTCCCGCCGCGGCCAACGCCTCCATCACCGCCGAGCCGAACCCGCCAGCGACCACCCCGTCTTCCAGGGTCACCACCTGGCCCACCGGCGCCGCCCACTCCAGGATCCGGGGGTCGAGGGGCTTCACCCATCGGGCGTTGACCACCCCGGCAGCTACTCCACGCGAGGACAGGTCAACGGCTGCCTTCTCCGCCACCTCCACCATCCGCCCCAGAGCAATCAAGAGGACGTCCCCGCCTTCGGAAACGAGCTCGGCCTCACCCACGGGGAGCGGCTCCACCGGTAGTGCGGGCACAGATGTCGCCCCTCCCTTGGGATAGCGGAGGGCTATGGGCCCGTTGTGATCGACCGCGGTCTCGATCATGGCGCACAACTCGCTGGCATCCGAGGGAGCGCCGATCACCAAGTTGGGGATCATGCGTAGATAGGACAGATCGAACACTCCGTGGTGAGAGGGGCCGTCGGCTCCGGTGATCCCGGCCCGATCGATCAGGAAGACCACCGGCAGGTTGTGGAGGGCGACGTCGGCGATGATCTGGTCGAAGGCGCGCTGCAGGAACGCCGAGTAGATCGCAACCACGGGCCGCTTACCGGCCATTGCCATCCCGGCTGCCAGGGTCACCGCGTGCTGCTCGGCGATCCCGGTGTCGAAGACCCGGTCCGGAAAACGCCCCGCCATCTCCTTGAGCCCGGCGGAGGACACCATGGCCGCGGCCACACCGATCATGTCGGGTCGGCGCGAGGCCGCCTCCACCAGGGCCTGACCCGCCACCGCGGTCAGCTTGAGCTCGCTCTTCAGCGACTTTCCGGTTGCGATGTCGAAAGAGCTCACCCCGTGGAGCTTCTCCTCCTCGTCCTCGATGGCCGGCTGGTACCCGCTCCCCTTCTCGGTGACGACATGGACCACCACCGGCTCGCCGAGGCTCTTCGCCTGCTCCAGGGTCTCTTCGAGCACCTCGATGTCGTGACCGTCGATTTGCCCCGAGTACTTGAGCCCGATGGCATCGAAAACAGTGGCCGGCTCCAGGATCTGCTTCACGGCGTCCTTGACCCTCCCCGCCAGCTCGTCGGCGGTCTCCCCCACCAGCGGTATTCCCCTCAGCATGCGGCCGATGGCCCGCTTCGCTCGCTCATACCGGGGGTCGATGCGGTAATGGGCGAGGTTGGCCAACGCCGCCAAGCCGCCCACGGTGGGGGCGTAGGACCTGCCGTTGTCGTTGAGCACGATGAGCAACCGCTCGGGGCGGGCCACCGCGATGTGGTTGAGCGCCTCGTAGGCCATGCCCCCGGTGAGGGCGCCGTCGCCGACTATCGCCACCGTCCACCCGTCGTAGCCGGAGAGGGCGTGACCCAGGGCGTAGCTGAGGGACGTGGAGGCGTGGCTGTTCTCCACGTGGTCGTGGACCGACTCCTCCCGGCTGGGGTAGCCCGAGAGCCCACCGGTGTGGCGGAGACGGTCGAAGTTCGGCGCCCTGCCGGTGAGGATCTTGTGCACATAGGCCTGGTGGCCGACATCCCAGATGAGGCGGTCCCGCGGCGAGTCGAACACCCGGTGCAGGGCAACGGTCAGCTCGACGACACCGAGGTTCGGGGAGAGATGCCCGCCGGTCTTCGAGACCTTGTCGAGGATGAAGGCGCGGATCTCCTCGCAGAGCACCTCGAGCTGCTCGTAGGTGAGGGAGCGAAGATCTGATGGTTCGGCGATCGATTCCAGCATTGGTCCAACCGGTGGTTACCGACAGAGGCTAATGGTCGTTCGGCAGTTCTCTGGAGTCGGCGAGCGGTATCCGGAAGATGAAGGTGGATCCCACCCCGAGCTCACTTCTCACGGCCACGGAGCCGTCGTGGCTCTCGGCGACGTGCTTGACGATGGCCAACCCGAGCCCGGTCCCCCCGGTGGCCCGAGAGCGCGCCGAGTCGACTCGGTAGAACCGCTCGAAGACACGGCCCAGGTCCCGGCTCGGTATTCCCTCCCCGTTGTCGGAGACCGTGAGCACCGCGTCGCTGTCCCCCACCCTCAGTCTGACCGAGATCGACCCGCCCTCGTCGGTGTGGCGTATGGCGTTGTCCAGGAGATTGCGCACCGCGGTGACCAGGTCTCGGCGGTTTGCCGCCACCAGCGCCGTCGCGTCCGAGTCGACTTCCACGCCGATCCCCTTCTCGGCCGCCACCGGAATGATGCGATTGGTCTCTTCATCGACCACCAGGTCGAG
>CAZAHX010000340.1:0-2306 GCA_964485005.1 uncultured Acidimicrobiaceae bacterium
GGCCCTGGTGGGCGTCGACGAGGGCGCTCTCATCCCGCACCAGGAGCGCGCCGACGCCAAACGGGATGGATAGGCCCTTGTGGGGGTCGAGGGCGATCGAGTCTCCCCGCTCGATCCCGGCAAGGGTGCGCCGCCCCCGCTCGGTCAGCTGAAAGAATCCGCCGTAGGCGGCATCGATGTGGAGCCAAAGACCTTCGGTCCCGGCGAGGTCGGCGACGGCGTCCAGGGGGTCCACGGTCCCGGTGTCGGTGGTTCCTGCCGAAGCCACCACGAGGAACGGCTCTCTGCCGGCGGCCCGATCGCTCACCACGCGGTCGCGGAGAGCAGAGACACTCATGCGCAGGTCGTCGTCCACCTCGACGGGCACGATCTGATCGGCCCGGAGCCCGACGATGCGGGCGGCCTTCCCCACCGAGTGGTGGGTGTGGGGGGTCACATAGAGGACCCCTTCGGTGAACTCGTCACCAAGCATGGCGGTGCGGGCGGCGACGATGGCGGTGAGGTTGGCCATCGACCCCCCGGAAAGGAGAAGCCCCGACGAGTCGGGGCCCAGATCGAAGAGCTCGATCATCCAGTCGATGACACCGTGCTCTATGGCAGCGAAGCCGGGTGCCGCGCCGGAGATGCCGGTATATCGGTTGAGACCGGTAGCGAGGAGGTCGGCGAGGGCCCCGGTGTACATGCCCGAATTGGGGATGTAGGACATGTGACCGCCGGAGGGATGGTAGATGCCGGGCCGGCCCGCCAGATCGAGGTCGTCGAGAATGGAGCCGAGGTCCCGGCCCGCCTCACCCGGCGGCCGGCGCAGCGATTCCAGTGTTCCCTCATCGAGATCGACGCCGGACGCCTCCATCTCGGACGCCCGGTCGTACCAGTCGTCCAGATAGGAGAGCACCTGGTCGTTGAGCTGTTGGCGCGTCTCCCTGTCCGGCTCGAGGGGAATGCTCATCGCGGCACAAGGTAATCGGGCTTGGCCCGCTGCGCCCAACCCCCCCGCCATCTACGATCTCCCCCCATGCCGCCCGCCCCAGCCGTCGAGGACTTCGACCGCATCCGTCTCCTCTGGCCGGACCATCTCGGTCTGGCCCGTGGCAAGTACCTCACCCCCGAGAAGGCGCGGAGCGGGGAGACCGGCCATTGCATCACCCTGTTCACTCTCGGCTTCGACCGGGAGATGATCCCCCACGACGGTGCCTTTTTCTGGAAGGGCCTGCCCGATTGCGAGGCCCATTTCGACATGGACCAGGTCCGACCGGGATGGCAGGAGGGGACCCCGGTGGTGATCCCCGATCTGGTGCGCCAGGGCCGACCGGTCCCCCTGTCACCGCGGCATGTGCTCCGGGAGGCGATCGACAAGTGGAAGGCGCACGATCTCGAACCGATGGTGGGCATCGAGCTCGAGGCCTATCTCTTCGAGCCCGACGGCGAGGACGGGTGGCGCCCGGTGTCCACCCCCGGCCACTTCGTCTACGGCACCGGGATGTCGGTGGACCCCACCGGCACCATCGACGAGGTGATGGCCACCGCGGCCCGGGCCGGCTTGCCCCTCGAGTCGGTGAACGCCGAGTACGACAACGGCCAGTTCGAGCTGACCCTGGTGTACGCCGACGCCATGACTGCGGCCGACGAGGCGTTTCTCTTCAAGGTCATGGCCAAGGAGGTAGCCGCCTCGCGGGGGACGATGCTCACCTTCATGGGCAAGCCGATCAACGACCGGGGAGGGTCGGGCCTGCACGTCAATCTCTCGATGCGGGACGAGAACGGTGACAACGCCCTCTCCGATCCAGATGCCGAGGACGGCCTGAGCGATCTCGCCCGCTCCATGATGGCGGGGATGCTGCACCACCACGTGGGGATGACCGCTCTGGTGGCTCCCACCGTCAACGCATACAAGCGGCTCCAGCCCGGATCGCTCTGCGGATACTGGGCCAACTGGGGTTACGACCACCGGGGGGTCACGGTTCGGGTGCCCCCGGCGAGAAGTGAGGCAACCCGTCTCGAGCACCGGGTCGGGGACGCCTCGGCGACCCCGCACCAGGCCATCGCCGCGGTGCTCACCGCGGCCCGGCTCGGCTACGAGAAGGGCTACGAGTTGCCCCCCGTGGAGACCCTGGACTGCATCGAGCGGGCCTCCACCGACATCACCACGCCACCTTCGTTGGGTGCCGCCCTCGACGCTCTCGAAGAGGACGCCGATCTTGTCGAGGCGTTCGGCGCCGCCTATGTCGACGGGTTCGTCACCGTGAAGCGAGCGGAGTGGGAGCGGTACCAGCGGTGGACCACCGACTGGGAGAAGAGCGAGTACC
>CAZAHX010000341.1:0-2299 GCA_964485005.1 uncultured Acidimicrobiaceae bacterium
CTTCAGCTCGTTGCGGACCTCGATGATGAGTGCCTTGATGCGGTTGCCTCGCTCCAAACGCTCGAAGGGGATCCGCTCCGAACCGGGGAGGATGGCCTCGGCGTCGCCGAGATCGAGGATGACCGAGCGATAGTCGACTTGCTGCACGATACCGGTGACCAGGTCGCCCTCCCGGCCCTCGTACATCTCGTACACCTTCTCCCGCTTCGCCTCGCGCAGCTTGAACTGCATGACCTGCTTGAACGATTGCGCCGCGATCCGCCCGAAGTCCTCGCCCTCGGGGGTGTCCTCCCACTCCTTGATCACATTGCCGTCTTCGTCCAGCTCCTGGGCGTAGACCATGACCTCACCCGAATCGGGGTCGATGGTGACCCGCGCCTCCTCAGCGGCACCCGGGCTGCGCTTGTAGGCGGCGACGAGCGCATTGGCGAAGGCGTCGAGGATCGCCTCGACCTCCACCCCCCGCTCCCTGGCGAGGACCTCGATCGCCTCCATCATGGTGTCCAGTTGCATGCTTCTCCTCAGTGGCCCGGCTTGGGCGTCTTCTCCCAGCGGTAGACAGTCCGGGCGCTGATGACGTCTCCGTAGTCGACGACGATCCGTCCCTCGTCGGCGTCGACTGTGAACGAGCTCTCCCCGGCGTCGGCTAGCTGTCCGCGCACCGTCCTCTTGGCCTCCCCCTCCTTGACCTTGACCACGACCTCACGCCCCCTCGACTTGGCGAACTGGGCGGGCCGGCGCAGCTTGCGCTCCAGACCAGGTGAGCTCACCTCGAGCTGATAGCTGCCCTCGAGGTCGGTCTCGTTGTCGAGGAGCCGGGAGAGACCGCGTGAGAGGTCGGCGAGGCGTCCGATGTCGACACCGTCGCCATCGACGATGACGCGCAGCACCCGCCCCCTGCCGTACCCCGAGAGCTCGAGATCGTCCAGCTCGAGCCGTTCCGCGGCGAGGTAGGGCCCGACGATTTCCCAGAGGTCGGCCACCTGCGTTGTTTTCTGATCCAATACGTCACTCCACAACAAACCAGGTGGGTGCCCAAGGCGCCCACCTGACTTGAAAAAGCGTCCCTGTTGTCCAGCCCGGGAGTATACGGAGATTCGCGGGCACCCGAAAATGGTGTTTTGCCCGCCTTCAGCTGACAACATCGCCCGTGCCATCCTCGGCCGGGGCGACTAGTGCCCTGTCACATAACGTTGGCGAGGTTCACAACGAGTCAGCGGCGTCATCCAGCAAGGACGCACGACGAAGGCGCACTGGCGAAGTGCGTCGAGGAGGAGGACGCAGCTGGGGGCGTCGCTGGCCGGTGTGAACCCGGCAAACGTTGTGGGGCGGGGCACTAGATCAGACTTCGAGCCTCCTCGAGCTTGTCGACACCGAGTACGACACGAGTGTCAGTGGCCAAGTAGATGAGATCGACGTTGACACCGGCATCGGCCATGCGACGCGTCAGCTCTCCGACGGCGCCGGGCCGGTCGGTGACATTGGCGACGAGCACCTCCCGCTCGTCCCGGATGGTGATGCCGGCGGCGTCAAGAGCATCCCGCGCCACACCGGCATCATCGACCAGAAGGTGGATGACGCCGACGCCCTCACAGGGGAAACCGCAGATCCCGTCGAGGTTGATTCCGGCGTTTCCTGCTGCCTCACCGACCTCGGCGAGGGTGCCCGGTCGGTTCTCGAGCTCTACCGTGATGTCCCAGGGCATGAGTGCCTCCTTTCATCCCGGAAAGTACTCAACGAGGGAGGAGGCTTGCCGGCTCCGTCGTCATTTCTCTCAATCCAGGGCGGGTTGTGGCATCACATCAGCGGCCCGGCCCAGGAGAAGGTAGGGCTCCATCTCCCCTTTGCCCTTCACCGCAAGGGGCCCCCGGGGCTGGAAGCGGTACTTCTCGCTGAGCCGCCGGTAGAGCCTCGGCGTGACCTGGATCTCCCCAGGTAAACCATGTGACTCCATGCGGCTGGCGGTGTTGACTGTGTCCCCCCACAGGTCGTAGCTGAACTTTCTCCTCCCGATGACCCCGGCGACCACCGGGCCGCTGTCGATGCCGATCCGCACCTCCAAGTGGCGGGCCACGGCTACCTCCCGCATGGCCAGGGCCATCTCGGCCACTGCCTCTGGGTGGTCGACCCGCGGGATGGGCACTCCGGCCACCGCCATGTAGGCGTCGCCAATGGTCTTGATCTTCTCCAGACCCCAGCGCTCGGCCAATTGATCGAAGGCCGAGAACACCTCGTTGAGCATCTGCACCGCCTCCTCGGGAGCAAGCCGGTCGGACATCTGGGTGAAGTCCACGATGTC
>CAZAHX010000342.1:0-2293 GCA_964485005.1 uncultured Acidimicrobiaceae bacterium
CTTGTCGGGGATCTCGTCTGGCTTCGGTCGCTCGAACACCCCTTCAGGGTAGGAGGGGGTTGGGGACAGCAATTTCGTTTGCAGGAGATGTCGTGGCGACATAGCCGCACACGGCCTGTCAAGACCACATACTCACCAGTTAGATTGCCCAGTCAATGACCTGTCCGAATTGTGGAGGGGCGACTACTGCTGCTCAGAAGTTCTGCTTCGAGTGCGGGACCCCGCTCACCCAAGCCTGTGCCGACTGTGGCGCCCCACTGCCTCCGGGCGCCAAGTTCTGTGGCGAATGCGGCGCCTCGGGGGCGGAGGCTACAGCCTCCGCGTCCTTGGCCGAGCTCGACGCCGCTCCCAAACCGGAACGTCGCCTGGTGTCGGTCCTGTTCGGCGACCTGGTCGGGTTCACCTCGGCCTCGGAGAGCAGTGACCCCGAAGAAGTCAGGGACTTCCTTACCCGTTACTCCGAGTTGGCGTCGGATACCATCCACCGCTACGGCGGGACCGTGGACAAGTTCCTCGGCGACGGTGTCATGGCCATCTGGGGAACGCCACGAGCTTTCGAGGACGACCCCGAACGGGCCGTGCGCGCCGCCCTCGACCTGATCATCGACGTGGCCGCCCTCGGCAACGAGTTCGGGATCCCCGAGCTGCAGATGAGGGCGGGGATCACCACCGGTCAAGCCGCGGTCACCGTCGACCACGGCGACCACGGCATGGTGGCCGGCGACCTGGTCAACACCGCTTCCCGTCTCGAGGCGGCGGCAGAGCCGGGGACGGTCCTGGTCAACGAGGCAACCTATCTCGCCACCAACGAGGCCATCTCCTATCAGGACAAAGGGAAGCTCACCCTCAAGGGAAAGACCAGGAAGGTCTCGGTATGGCGCCCGATCAGCGTGATGTCGTTGCGGGGCGGGGCGGGGAAGGCCAGTGGCCTCGAGGCCCCATTCGTGGGCAGGACCGCCGAGTTTCAGCTTCTCCGCGACCTATTCAAGGCGACGACGCGCGACGGCCGGGCCCATCTGGTTTCGGTCCAGGGGATTCCGGGGATCGGGAAGAGCCGTCTGGTTTGGGAGTTCGAGAAGCACCTCGACGGCCTCGCGGATACCTTCTTCTGGCATCAGGGCCGCTCCCCTGCTTACGGGGAAGGCGTCACCTTCTGGGCCCTCGGTGAGATGGTGCGACGCCGCGCCGGGATCGCCGAGAACGACAATGAGAGTGTCACCCACAGCCGCCTCGCCGATACCGTCGAAGAGTTCGTGCCCGAGGAGGACCGTTCCTGGGTCGCCAATGCCCTCGAAACGCTGCTCGGTGTCGGCGAGTCGTCGATGGAGCGCGACGAGCTGTTCGCCGCCTGGCGCTCCTTCTTCCACCACCTGGCCGGCCGACAGGCGACGGTGATGGTGTTCGAAGACTTGCAGTGGGCCGACCACGGCACCATCGACTTCGTCGAATCACTGCTCGAGTGGTCGCGGGACTACCCGCTATTCGTCGTGACCCTCGCCCGGCCCGAGCTCCTCGACCGCCGGCCCAACTGGGGCGCAGGTCAGCGCGGCTTCACCGGACTTCACCTCGAGCCGCTCCCCTCCGAAGAGATGAGCCGGCTGCTCGAGGGTCTCGCTCCCGGCCTCCCCGAGGGGTTGACCTCGGCGATCCTGGAGAGGGCCGAGGGTGTCCCCCTGTATGCAGTGGAGACGGTGCGGATGCTGATGGGCCAGGGCCACCTCGTCAACGATGGTGACGGTTACCGGCTCAAAGGTGAGTTGCCTCGACTCACCGTCCCCGAGACCCTGCATGCCTTGGTGGCGGCCCGTCTCGACACCGTCGACCCCGAGCACCGCCGCCTCCTCCAGATGGCCTCGGTGCTCGGTCAGACGTTCACCGCGAAGGCTCTAGCCGACCTGGCCGACCTCGTCCCCGGTGAGGTGGAGACCAGGCTGGAGCCTCTGATCAGGCGGGAGATCCTCAGCATCGAGACCGACCCCCGGTCGCCGGAGCGGGGCCAGTACCGCTTCGTCCAGGGAGTGATCAAAGAGGTTGCCTACGCCGGCCTTCCCCGAACCGAGAAGAGCGAGCTTCACATCCGGGTGGCGGAGTTCTTGGCCGAGCTCGGCGACGAGGAGCTCGCCGGGGTCATCGCCTCCCACTACCTCGACGCCTACAACGCCATCGAGGAGCGGGACCGCGACCAGACCCTGCGCCGCAGGGCCCTCGACGCGCTGGTCTCCGCTGCGGAACGCGCCTACGGATTGGGCTCGTATGCCCAAGCGGTGTCCTATTTCGAGCCGGCGATGCGGGT
>CAZAHX010000343.1:0-2287 GCA_964485005.1 uncultured Acidimicrobiaceae bacterium
GTTGGGCGGCGACGCGGCGCGCGTCTTCGGCGTCGGACACGGTGCAACAGCCCGCCGTGGGCGCCTCACCGCCAGGACCGGCCCACATCTTGAGGGTCACCCCGATCACGTCGTGGCCCCTGTCCTTCATGAGCGCGGCGGCGACAGACGAGTCGACCCCGCCAGACATGGCGACCAGGGCCCTCACCGCAGCTCCTCAACCAGCTCCACCACCGTCTTGGCGGCCAGCTCGGTCTCTTCGTCGGTGCTTGCCCACCCGAAGGTGAAGCGGACGCACTCCCGGGCCTGCTCGGGGCGGAGACCCATGCTCTCGAGGACGTGGGAGACGGTGGCCGCGCCCGACTGGCACGCCGACCCTGCGGAGGCGCAGACCCCGGACTGGTCGAGACGCATCAACAGGATCTGGTTGCTCACCCCGGGGAAGCGCACGTTGAGATGATGCGGCGACCTGCCCTGCCCGGGTGTGTTGGGCACGGTGTCGCCGAGACCCTCGTTCAGGAGCTCGAGGAACCGGTCGCGCATCCCCCCGATCTCGTCACGGAACCGGTCCCGATCGGCGGAGGCCACCTCCATGGCCGCGGCCAGCCCCACGGCTCCGGCGACGTCGTGGGTCCCCGAGCGCCGGCCCAGCTCCTGGCCGCCACCGTGCTGCACAGGCTCCAGCTCGACGCCCTCGCGCACATAGAGGAGACCGTTGCCCTTGGGGCCGCCGAACTTGTGCCCGCTCAGTGAGAGGAGATCCACCCCGAGTTGGTCCACGTCGATGTCGATGCAGTTGAACCCCTGGACCGCGTCGGTGTGGACCAGGACCTCCGGATCGGCCTCCTTGACCGCCCGGGCGATCTCCGCCACCGCCTGGACCGTCCCGGTCTCGTTGTTGACCAGCATGACCGAGACCACGGCCGTCTCCGGGGTCACCGCCTCCGCCACCCGTTCGGTGCCCGCCCGACCCTCTTTGTCGACGCCGACGATGACCGTCGGCATCCCCATCCGCTTCAGGAAGTCGGCGGTCTCCAACACCGCCTCGTGCTCGGTGGCCACGGTGACCACCCCCCGCCGTGGCGAGGGGTTGAACACCGATCCTTTCAGGGCCAGATTGTCTGACTCGGTTCCGCCCGAGGTGAAGACGATCTCGATGGGCCTGGCGCCGAGGATGGCGGCGGCGCGCTCCCGGGCCTCCTCGAGGGCATTCTTGGCGCGCCGGGAGACGCCGTGGATCCCCGATGAGTTGCCGAACACCTCGGAGGCGAAGGGCTCCATCGCCGCCACCGCCTCCGGACGCATCGGCGTGGTCGCGGCGTGGTCCAGATACATGTTCACCGAGGATAATTGCGGGGGATACCTGGGAAAATCCTCATAGGCAGGTGGAGTTGGCCCGAATCGAAGTCTCGCGAGTGATGGAGGCCCCCCGCCCGGTGGTGTGGGAGGCCCTCGCCGACCTGGCCTCACACGCCGGGTGGATGAGGGACGCCCGGTCCGTCGAGTTCCTGGGTTCTCGAACACGTGGGGTGGGAACGCGGGTGAGGGTCGAGACCCGGGTCGGGCCGTTCCGGACCCTCGATCTCCTCGAGGTGACGGGTTGGGAGGAGGGCAGGTCTATCTCGGTGACGCACCGGGGCCTGATCGAGGGCGAGGGGATTCTCTCCGTGGAGGATGCGGGCTTCGGCTCCCTGGTGCACTGGGTGGAGCGACTCTCCTTCCCCTGGTGGCTCGGCGGGCCCGTGACCGCCTGGCTGGCCCGCCCCCTGCTCGCTCTCGTCTTGCGGGGCAACCTGAGGAGGCTGGACTCCCTGGTCAGCTCCCCTTGAAGGTGGCCTCCCTCTTCTCCACGAAGGCATTGACCCCCTCCACCGCGTCGTCGGTGGCGAATGACTCCTGGAATGCCTCCTGCTCGATCCTCATCGCCTCATCGAGGGGGCGGCCCCGCCCCTGCGCCAAGGCCCGCTTTGCTGCGCCCAGGGCCACGGTGGGCTTGGTCGCCCAGTCGGCGGCATCGGCCAGGGCGAGATCGAGCAGCTCCTCGGGCGGGGCGACCTTGTCGGCGTAACCGATGGCCTCGGCCTCCTCGGCGCCGACCTGACGGCCGGTGAACACCAGTTCCTTGGCTCTCTGGAAGCCGATGAGACGCTGCAGACGCTGCGTACCCCCGGCGCCGGGAATGATGCCGAGCAGGATCTCGGGCTGGCCGATCCTGGCGTCGGTGGCGATGTAGCGGAAGTCACAGCCCAGGGAGAGCTCACAGCCACCGCCCAACGCGTATCCGTGCACCGCGGCGATGGTGGGCTTG
>CAZAHX010000344.1:0-2281 GCA_964485005.1 uncultured Acidimicrobiaceae bacterium
TCACCCCTCATCCCGCGACGCGCTCGATGGTGAGGTCGCCGGATACCAGCTTGGCCTTCAAGGTCATGTGTCGCTCGATCTGAGCCCCCGGTTCCCTCTTCTCCGGCGTGCGCAGCCTTCCGGAGAGGATGTTGACGTCCAGGTCGATCTTGGTTCCCTCTTGGATCCCGAGGTCGATGTTGCCGGACATCGACTTGAAGTTCCCCTGGGTGCCGGTGAACCGGCGGATATAGGTGTTGCCAGACACGGTGTTGACATCGATGGCGGCGTCGCAACGCTCGATGTGGACGTCTCCCGAGGCGGTGTTGATCCCAACACTGCCCTCGCATCCCCCCCTCACGAAGATGTCGCCCGAGGCCGTGGCCACCCGGAGCGCCTTGGTGACGGACTCCAGCCCGACATCGCCGCTAGCGGTCTTTACGCTGGCGATTTCGGCACTCTCGACCTCGACGTCCCCCGATGCCGTTTTGACGTCGACCCGGCTCATGTGGGGCTCACAATCGAAACGCGCCGAGGCGGTGCTGATCCTCGCCTCCCCGTCGGCGGGCATCGTGATGGTCACGAAGGCGGAGCCGCGGGACAACCAGCCGGTGTTCCGGTCGGAGGAAACAAAGACGAGGTTGCCCCGCTGCTCCACGATGAAGTCCGGATCCCTGGTCTCCACCTCGACGGCGACGATTCCGGCGGTGCCCTTGATGATCTCCACCCGGCCGGAAGCGATGCGGACCTCGACCTCAGGGTCTCCGGACACGGAGAACTCTCGAGTGATCACAGCTCTAGCGTGGTCCGGTGGCGGGTGCCGCCGCCCTTGCCGGGGGTGTGGGCCTTGGAGCGCAGGGCGTCGACGACGAACGCGTTCAAAGAGTCGCCGGAGCCTGCCGCAGCCTCTGCGATGAGCTCCTTGAGGTATCCGGGAAGCCTCAGGGTTATGCGGGCCTCGTCATCGTCGCCTCCAGGTGGCGGTGGAGGAGGGGGGACACCGGTGCTGTCTTCGGAGACGACGAGCTCAGGGTCGCCCTCGACCAGACGCACCTCGACCCGGTGTGAGGGGAGTTGGCTGGTGACCTCCGTGGCCGCCATGGTGACCACTTCCATCAGGGTCTGGCGAATGGCGGGCCGGAGCGCGTTGAGGAGCTGGGCGCCGAGCTCGGCACTTTCGGGGCCGGCTACCCGCAGCTGAGCCTCCACGGCGTTCTCGAGACCGGAGATGGCGTGAGAGAGCTGCATTTCAGCGAGCCCTTCTCACACCATCGCGGATCCTCTGCTCGAGCACCGCCTCGATTGCCTGCTGTGTGGTGACAAACATCATCTTCCCTTCTCTTTCGTCATGGCGAGGGCTCCCAGGCGCTCGCCCCTGTATCGGATCTCCGCTCGCACGAACTCTTCGGCCAGGAGCATCTTTCGTCCCTTCTTTGGACTGTCAACGTGATGTCAGAATGATGTCACCATACAGTCAGTCAGGTGTCACTGTCAACCCCTTTCGGGAATTTTCTTCACGTGTGCCAACATTCCACTCCCAATGGAACAAATCGACCGAGGACGGATAGAGAAGGCGGTCAGGGAGATCATCGAGGCTCTCGGGGAGGATCCCTTGCGTGAGGGTCTCATCGGGACCCCGGAGCGGGTCGCCCGCTTCTACGAGGAGGTCTTCGAGGGGATCCATCGTGACCCCGGGGACGAGATCGACGCCTTCTTCGGCACCGAGCATTACCAGGAGATCGTGATGGTCCGGGAGATCCCCTTCTATTCCATGTGCGAGCACCACTTCGTGCCCTTCCACGGGCAGGCGCATGTCGCCTACATGCCGCGCGATCGGGTCACCGGATTGTCCAAGCTGGCCCGTCTCGTGGAGGGATTCGCCCGGAGGCCGCAGATGCAGGAGCGGCTCACCGCCCAGGTGGCCGACTGTCTCGACGAGCGTCTCGACCCGCTGGGGGTGCTGGTGGTGATCGAGGCGGAGCATCTCTGCATGTCGATGAGGGGTGTGAAGAAGCCCGGGGCCAAGACGGTGACCTCGGCGGTCCGCGGACTGATGGAGACCAACCCGGCGACGAGGGCCGAGGCGATGTCCCTCCTGCTGGGGACGCGTAGCTGACGGTGGCCACATCGCAGACCATGTGGCGTCTGCGATCGGGTGAGGTGGGGCTCGACGGCGGGGTGCTGATGGGGATCGTCAATGTCACACCCGACTCCTTCTCAGACGGCGGCAAGTTCCTCGAGCCCGGGTTAGCCATCGAGCATGGGCTCTACCTGATGGCGGATGGGGCGGACATAATCGATG
>CAZAHX010000345.1:0-2277 GCA_964485005.1 uncultured Acidimicrobiaceae bacterium
ATAGGCGTTGAAGGTGCGCAGCGCCCTCACCAGGTCGACTTGTTCGACCCCGAGGTCGGACCACCACGACGCCAGCGAATCGATGTTGGGCGACTCGGACGGACCGAAGCACCCGTAACACCCGCGGTCGTAGGCGGGACAGATCGCACCACAGCCGGCCTGGGTGATCGGCCCCATGCAAGGGATGCGCTGGGCGACCATGACGCAGTTGGTCCCCCGCAGCTTGCACTCCACGCAAACACTGTGGCCCGGGAGGTTGGGCTTGCGCCCATGGATGAAGGCATCGATCACCTCGAGGAGCTGCTGTTTGGAGATGGGACAGCCGCGCAGCTCGAAGTCGACGGCGACGTGGTCTCCTATCGGAGTCGACGTGCTGAGCGTCTCCACGTACTCGGGGTGGGCGTAGACGATGTTCAGAAAGTCCCCGATCTCGGCGTAGTTGCGCAGCGCTTGGATTCCCCCCGCCGTGGCACAGGCCCCGATGGTGACCAGAGCCTTGGAGGACTCCCGCACCTCCTGGATCCTCTCAGCGTCGTGGGCGGTGGTGACCGAGCCCTCGACCAGCGACAGGTCGTAAGGCCCTTCGACCACGGCCCTGGTCGCTTCCGGGAAATAGGCGATCTCGATCGCCCCGGCAATCTCGAGAAAATGATCCTCGACGTCGAGCAACGTGAGCTGGCAGCCATCGCATGAGGCGAACTTCCAGACTGCGAGCTTGGGCCGATCGCTCATATCTCGGCCACGTGCCACCGGTCGGCCACCGCAGCGTATGAGAAGACGGGACCGCCCCAGCAGACGAAGTCGGCGCCGAACTGGCAGTGACCGCACAAGCCGATGGCGCATTTCATGTTCCGCTCGATGCTGACATAGATGTCCTCCGGACGGAGACCGACCGCCAACATCTCGCGCGCCACCACCTTCATCATCACCTCGGGGCCGCAGAGCATCGCAACCGTCCGTTCCGGGTCGATCGAGACCCGTGGCAACAGGCCGGTCACCATGCCCACGTCTCCTTGCCAGTCTCGATCGGAGACATCCACGGTGACCTCCACATCGAGATCAGGCAGCTGACCCCAGGTCTGCACCTCGTCCTGGTAGAGGAGGTCGGAAGGCGAGCGCGCCCCATAGACGAGGGACACCCGACCGAGCTCATCATGGTTTCTCACGGCTTCGTACAGGGCGGGCCTCAGCGGCGCCAGCCCGATCCCACCGGCGACCACCAGCAGGTCTCTGTCCCTGGCCGCAGCAACCGGCCAGCCCGATCCGAAGGGCCCCCTGACTCCGACCACATCTCCGGCACGCAAACCAACGAGGGCCCGGGTCACCGCACCCACGGCGCGAATGGTGTGGACCAGGGTCTCAGGGTGTCCCGGGTCACCCGAGACGGAGATCGGGACCTCGCCTACTCCGAACACGTAGAGCATCGTGTATTGGCCCGGTTGGAACAGGAGCACCTGGCCATCTTCCGGCTCGAGAGTCAGAGTCGTGGTGTCGTAGGTCTCCTCCCGGGTCGAGACAACCCGGAAGATGCGGGGAAGCATCGGCTCGGGCGGGCTCCTGTCCGGGACAGGCATCGTGCGCGCGGTCATCGGGAGCCACCCCTGTAGAGGTCGAGGAGTTGCACCCGGGTCCGGTGCAGCCGGTCGACGACCTCCCCGGAGACGACTCTGAGGACCTCCCAGGCAAGGTCACGGTTCTGTTCCATCTCCGACCGGATGGTCATCGCGTCGAAGGCGGCGAGCTCGCTGTCCACGATCGCTAGAGCTCTCCAGTTCCAGCGATGAGGGGGAAACAGCCAGCTGACTCCGACCAGGTCGCCCGGCCCGAGGGTCTGGATGACAATCGGCTCCTTGCCGGGGCTGGTCAGCTCCAGCCCGATCTTCCCCTCGACCACTATGTAGAAGACATCGGCGGCTCCGTCCTCCTCGAAGAGAGCGCCGCCGGCGGGGACTCGAACCTCGGTCGCGGCCGATTCGAAGAGGCCGACCTCGGTGTTGCTCAGTGCCTGCAGGAGCGGGCTTCGCTCCCGCAGCTCGGCCAGTTTCATGTGACCACCTCCTGGGTGGCCCGAATGGCGGCCACCTCCTCTGTTATGTCGATGCCCACCGGGCACCAAGTGATGCATCGCCCGCACCCGACACAACCGGACGATCCGAACTGGTCGTACCAACTGGCCAGCTTGTGTGTCATCCACTGCCGATAGCGGGCCTTTCTGCTCTGTCGAACCGGAACTCCATGCAGTCCCGAGAAGTCGAGGTTGAAACACGAGTCCCAGCG